>JAKLQB010000341.1 GCA_022013615.1 Desulfobacterales bacterium
ACCCTTCAGAAATCCTGTGGGAGTGGCTTTTAGCCACGATAATTTGTTTGATTAGTTTTATTTGTTTGATTGGTTCCATTAGTTATGAAGATCCTAACAGAAACACACAGGAACGAATAAAACCAATCCAACCAGTTGAACCAATTAAACCAATCGAACCAGTAAAACCAGTTGAACCAATTAAACCAGTAAAACTAATTAAACCAGTAAACCAATAAAAGGTAGAACCCATGACAGACAAGCTATTCACAAAGGAACAATGGTTAACGACCTTAGAAGGTCTTAAGGAGTCTTATAAGATATTCGTGCCTGTCAAGGACGGGGACTTTCACACCTTTAAGGGATTAGATGAAGGCAATAAGCCTGACTTTGATTATAAAAATACAAGGATGTCTCCCAAGTCCTTAGTGTATCCCCAATCAGAGCGTATGTTTGAATACACACTTGATGAGAATGATCCTGATGCCCATATCATGAAAGAATCCGAGAAGGACTATTCTCCCAGGGCAATCGTAGGCATAAGGCCCTGTGATGCCCATGCCTTTCAAATAGTAAAGCTCAACTTTGATAACCCCGAGTACAGAGACCCCTGGTGGGTTAAGGGTTCTGAATCCACCACGTTAGTGGGTCTTGGCTGTAATGAGCCCTGCCCCACATGTTTTTGCACCTCTGCGGGAGGTAGCCCCTTTGATGAGAAGGGTCTCGATGTCATTGTCTACGATCTGGGGGAGACATTTTTGGCAAAGGCCGTAACAGAGAAGGGCGAAGATTTTGTAAACAAGGCCCAGGGAGGAAGTGAGGCTGATGATACTGCCCTAAAGGCGGCTGAAGAGCTTTCAGCATCTTCCCTGGATAAAATAAGTGTAAGTGTTTCCACTGACAAGCTCAAGGATAAGGTGATAAACGAGCTTTTTGAAGCGCCCTTCTGGGATGATGTGGGCTTTGCCTGCATCAATTGCGGAACGTGTACATATCTATGTCCCACCTGCTGGTGTTTTGATATCCAGGATGAGGTGTTAGGAACCCAGGGAGACCGGATCAGGAACTGGGACTCGTGCATGTTTCCGTTATTTACCCTTCACGGCTCAGGGCATAATCCCAGGGACAAGAAAATTCAGCGTGTGCGCCAGAGATTCATGCACAAGCTCAAATACTATGTGGACAAATACAATAACGGTGTTCAGTGTTCAGGCTGTGGCCGCTGTGTCAGGTACTGTCCGGTGAATATAGATATACGGGAAGTAGCAGAAATAATGAATAGTTTTAGAAGTGACTAAAGTGATCTAAAGTGACTAAAGTGAACTAAAGTTGTGGATAATAAGGAATTCTCAAAAGAACTTGAAAAGGACGTAACATCTCAAAAAATTGGGGCAAATCCGCTGGTGTAGGGCGGCATTTTATATGCCACCGTTATTGGCGGGGTATAAAACCCCGCCCTACAAGAAACAAACCCTAACTTATTGAGCAGTTACAAAAGGACTTTAACTTTAGTCATTTCAAACTTTAGGCACTTTAGATCACTTTAGTCACTTTAGATCACTTACATAACAGGGGGTTATGTTATTGGAAAATCCATATTTACCCTATCCGGTTCGAGTAGATGATATCATTACAGAGACTGAGGACAGGAATCTCAAGACCTTTAAATTTATCTTCATAAACCCTGAGGATGAAGAAAAGTTCTCCTACATTCCCGGTCAGTTTGCCGAGCTCTCCGTACCCGGGAAG
>JAKLQB010000342.1 GCA_022013615.1 Desulfobacterales bacterium
ATGCTCACATAGTCTCCAAGCTGGATTCGCAAGGCGCTGGGTAAGGACACAGACATCTGCCAACTGCTTCCTTCTAAGTAAAAATACATTCCTCTTCCAGTATCGAAATACACCCGTTCGCAAGGATAGTATCGATAAGCATGTTTTGCCCGGTAGCCGTGAGCCGGCGCATGAGGGGGCGGCCCACCCTTTGTTTTAGTACCATGACCTGAGGGTGAGCTGGCCACTTGGTCTTCCCCCCAATCTATGTGAACGCCGCCACCGGTAGCATGGCACCCATAAAAGGAAACGAAAAAAACAAGACAACCCAAAACCGCGAGGTTTTTCATGCTTGACACCTCCTCACTTTTTGTCTTTTGTGATAAAAAATTCAAAAAAAGAACACTTCATTATTTTTTCTTATTAAGCAGAAATCATGCCAAAGGGAAGTTTAGGAACATTCTTCAATTATAACAGATAGTTGAGGTGCGTATATCGAACCATTGACAGGGACAATATGGGCTAATTTGACGTAGGGCTTGTCTATCTGTCAAATTTTTGACCCATATCAAGGGAAGTATTAAAGGATAGTAGGCCGAGCCAATTTTGAATTACTGATCGTGCAATAATGAAGATTTCACAATCCCAGGAGCCATCTTATCAAATTTTTTTTCAACACTTTTGCGTCTTGATAATCGATCTCTTCTTCATTCTCATCAAGGGTTAAAAGAATATTCTTTCCATCTTTAAGGTAAGTGTTTTGTAATATGAAAGAGGACAGTTCCCGATCGTAATTGTCTTTATGAAGGGTTTGGGTAACCTGATATTTTTCGAATTCGCCGTTAGCAGTTTGCGTGATAAAATCTATTTCCTTTCCTGATGGGAGCGCCCCAAAATTTATTTGTTTTCGATTTCTTTTCAGTTTAAGAAATACAATGTTTTCAAGCTGCTTTGAGTAATTACTTACCATTCCAGGGTATAAGTTGACTACACCTGTGTCCACGGCATAATATTTTCTTGTGGTCCCAAAAAGTTTCCCAAGCTTCCAATCAAGTTTGTTTGTTTCATAAATGGCAAATGTTGTAAGCATATACTGAATGTATTTTATAAGCGTTTCATTTTTTATACTGATATCAAGTCGTTTCAGATAGTTTGATATTTTTGTGAACGAAATAATATTTCCAATGGCAGAAAAAAGATAAAATAGAGTTTTTTCCACTACGCTTGTATGTTTTATATTGAAACGCTTTATAATATCATCCAATATGACCTTGCTTATAATTCCTTCAATATAGGAAAAACGCGCGGTTTCACTGTTGATAGACAGGATTTCAGGGAGACCGCCGAATTTAACATACTGGCTGAAATGATAATGAATTTTTTCCTGATTTCTAAAATAATCCGCAGCATTGGAAATCTTTACATCCATATATCTGAGGTATTCGGTAAAATCAAAGGGCTGGATGGAAAGTTCTATGAATCTTCCTGCAAGATTGCTCCCTATCTCTGATGAAAGAAGACGGGAATTGGAGCCGGTCAGAATGATTTCAACATCATGATCTGTTTCATAAATCGTCCGTATAAAACGATCCCAGTTATTAACATTTTGAATTTCATCAAATATTAACAGCTTTTTCTTACCGTCTGCTATTTCAGACCGGAACACCTTGTAAAAAGCATCAACCTTTTCAGGTGTATTAATCCCGGCAAGACGAAAATCCTCAAAATTAAGATAAAGTATATTCGAAACAGAAAAGGTGTTGTTTTCTATCAGTTTTCTGGCAGCGAGTTGGACAAGAAAGGATTTCCCCGATCTCCTGAAACCGGTAATTATTTTTATGGGTTTTGAACCGATGGTCGCATGCAGGGCATCAAGATACTCTCTGTAAATCCCCTGTATCCTCAATATGCGATTCTGCCATTCAGCTATAAGCCTGATTACGTCATCTTTTTCCATGTTTACCCTTTCATCGGAATTTTTTCATAATATTTATACCTATATAACGGTATAAGTCAAGGTTTTTTATTCCTGTAAATCGGATTTTCTACTTAGATACTAGAGAAACGTCAAAGTCAGACGCAATCCGGTCTATAAAATCCCCCTCAATCCCCTTTTGCAAAAGGGGGAATCAGTCGGAACGGCAGGTCAGTCCTCCGCGAGGTCGGTCGCCTTTCTTGCGACCCGTTTGAATTGATTGTTGTGTTTGAGCTTAGTCACCTTCCCATTGATCCCCTTTTTACGTCGATCTTCACCCCACCTGCGGACATAGTCACGCAAGTCCTGATTTTCCAGGACAAACGCAAGCAGCTTGTTTTGCAATTCGAGCGGTGGCTGCTCATTCCCCAAAACCTCCTTACATACTCCACGCAAATAGGTAACAGAATCGAGGATCAGCGCTGCCTCTTCGAAGCTCCATTTTTTTGTTGGTCCGAAAAAATTACCTTTTAGCACGCTAATCTGTTCATTTGTGATCGTGCCGGGCGTGCCAATACGGGGCATCTCCCGCTGTTTTGGTGGCGACTTGTGCTTAACCTGCGAACGCGAGCCCGAAAACAGGGCACCAAACAGGCTGCCATTGTTCCCCTGCCGATGCTTCATAAAGAGCCAGACGGCCAAAGCCACCAATATGCCTAAGAGAACACTGTCCATTTACCTACCCCGGATCCCGCCGGCGGGCGGGAGAACCAATTTAGAAATTGCGACTTTAGTACCTATTTGTTCAAATCACATCATGTTTGCGCATGATTTATGCCATAGCCAGATTGAATGTTTAAGGAATTCTAATCAATTTTAATAGAAAAGACAGAGCGAAGCGATACCACAAATCGTCAATATTCAATCGTCAATATTCAATTTGGTTCCGGCTTCGCCGGGTTGGGGTTTAAGGAATTAAATATGATGTTGCTCCCCAAGAATACCTCATCCGGTGGCCCAAGTCCCCAGGTCGAAACCATCGGCAAATGGGTTTACAAAACGGACCCCTTCTACGACGGACCCTACGTTGAAATCCTCGCTAAAGATGACCGCAATCTGGTGCAGTCTCGCTGAAGCCCAGATCTGCGCGTCCCAATAGGCCATCTTGTGTGTGCGAACGCCGCGTACAGCCTCAAGCACAATCGCCCCCCTTACATCCAGAACCTCCCATGCCAGCAGGTAATTCTGAATCCGGTCGTAGGCCTCTTCGATGGTGAGTGGCGGATCGAGTTTTCGTGTGGCATTGACAAAGAATTCGGCCAGCACCTGCGGGGTGAGGACACCCAGACGCAGTGTTGCCAGGCTATCCAGAACGGCCTCAGCCTGGGGCTGTTTTACCGGCTCGCCACGATCATAGGCATACAGTAACACGTTGGTATCCACCATGATCTTATCGGCCATAGCGTCCTAACCTTTCCTCGTATGCCTCTTCTCGCCTGAACATGCGATCTCCGGGATGGAAGCCGTCTGCCATCCGTTTGGCAATAAATACCTTTTCCCGCTCCCAGGCTTCCAGATCACGGATACCAGGGCGAAGGAAAGCCGTCTGCCCATCGATGGCCCTGCGCATGACTTCTGCCTCCGTGATACCAAGCATTCGGGCCCGTTTTTTAAGAATGGCGTCTTGAAGAGGTTCAATGTATACCTGCTTGCGAATCATTTGCGCCATATTTTATCTCCTTTACGCTTATAAATATACATCGCACTATACATCATACAAGGCAGGGTGTCAAGCCAGGAAATTGCTGCTCATTAAACCTGCTCCTCTTCCTCAGGGTTTGTTCCAGTCAGGCGGTAGAAGGGAGCCCAGTAGGCCCTGCGGACAGCCTTGACTCCACGCCCCGCGGCACGAGAGCCTGTATAGACCAGAGAATAAAGGGTCGGAACGACCACCAGTGTCAGTACCGTGGCCATGGTAAGGCCAAAAATAACAGCGCTTGCCATGGGACCCCACCACTGGCTCGACTCACTGACGGTGGACAACTCCATCTTATGAAAATTGTAGGCAATACCCGTTACCATCGGCATCAGGCCGAGGATGGTTGTCGCCGCAGTCAGGATGACCGGCCGCAAGCGGGTGCATCCGGCAGCAACAATCGCTTCCCTGAAATGCATACCTCTGTTGTGGAGCCGGTTAGTATAGTCGATGAGCACGATGGCGTTATTTACCACCACCCCGGCCAGTGAAATAACTCCCACCCCGGTCATGATGATGCCAAAGGGCATGTCCAGCACGGCCAGTCCAACAAAGACCCCGCCCAGAGAAAGGATGACTGAGGTCATGATGATTACAGGCTGAGACACCGAGTTAAACTGGGTAACAAGGATGATGATAATAAGGAACAGGGCCGCGCCAAAGGCCTTGGACAAAAAGGCCTGGGCCTTTTGCTGCTCCTCAAACTCTCCGGTAAAACGCATTTTGTAACCGGGCGGAAGAGGAGCATTGGCCAGAATTTCCTCGGCCCGGGCCCGGACCACCGGCCCCGGCGCGTGCTTCTCGTCAACGTCGGCCTTAACCGTGACCACTCGCTCATGGTTGATACGGTTTATCTGACCCAAACCGCCGGTGATCTCGAATTTGGCGACTGTGCTCAGAGGAACCAGGCCTTCTTCCGTTGGGATGAGCAACTCGCGCAGGATGTCGGTTACCCGGCGATCCGACTCGGGCAGTTGCACCGTAATGTCGTAGTCCTCATCGCCCTCCCTGAATGTGGAGACCTTTATGCCGTTAAAAGCCACCTTCAGGGCAAAGCCGATCACGTCTGTGGAAAGACCCAGCAGGGCCGCCCGCTGCCGGTCGACCCGAACCTTTACCGTTGGCGAGCCTGCCACATAGTCATCGCGGATGTCCTGGACAAAGGGGATCTTTTCCAGCACGGCCCGCACCTGCTGGCTGATGCGGCCCAGAATGTTGAAATTGTCACCCGATATCTCGATATTGATCGGCGCACCGGTGGGGGGACCCTCTTCTTGTTTGGCAATGCTGATTTCAGCGCCAGGGATATCTTTGATTCTGTTTCTTATCTCTTCCACAGTCTGTGGGGACGGCTCGATCCGGTCCTCCATGTCGTAGAACTGGATGCCGATATGGTTGGGGGAAGTATTCTCAAAGGAGGATTGCCCGCCGATAATGGCCACGGTCCGGGAGTAGATGTGCTTAATGTTCGCCATATCAGTGAGGCCTTTGATCTGCTGGCCATTGCGCAGTGTCTGGGTCTTCCCCTCGCTTTTGCCGTAATAGCAGTCGGCCGGATTGGCATCGGGTGGGGCCAATTCCTGACCAGAGCCCATGCACAGGGCTATTTCCACCTGCCGGGCAATCCGGTCAGAGTATTCCAGGTCAGCCCCCTCAGGCATATCCAGATTGATATAGATGGCATTCGGATCGACATCGGGGAAAAATTCGATCGGCTTCTCCAGCCCAACCATGTAAAACCAGATCATTGCCATTGCAATAAGGGACAAGAAAGATATGGCCACCACAGCCAGGCGATGGTTA
>JAKLQB010000343.1 GCA_022013615.1 Desulfobacterales bacterium
AGTCTGGTTGACCCTGTTGACATCGGGTATAACCATAGACTACATCCTGTTGCCGACCATACTGCTCTCTACCATGTTTACATCGGTGACTGCGCCATACACGACCCGGGTCTTTCCTGAAAAACTATGGAGGATCGTAGTTCCGGCCTATTGCTGTGTTGTGGCGGGCATCTGTTTCTGGAAAATTATCCCGGACGTGATAGCAAAGTTGGGATAGAGGTTAAGGCTGAAATATTCTTTACATTAAAAAACGGTAGCCGTTCACGGGTGCAATGGTTTATGGGTTCAGGATTGTCTGAAAACCCGCCTGCCGCCCGGTGGACAGATCTGAACCGTCCTACGAGCAAGGCCGACGAAAGAACAGTAACGCTGAACGGTGAACTCTGAACCTGTGAACGCCTACAAAAAACCATAATGGTCTACTATGGATATGCTATGAAAAGGTTGGAGTCCAATAACCAAAGAACCTCTTTCGAAAAACCGAGGAACACTCAAGACTTCCTCCGGCAGCGATTGACTCGTTTCGGTCTCTCCATGATCGTGATGGGTATTTGCTTTCCCCTGTATTATTTGGGGCTTTTTGGGACCGTTGAGGGCCCGTTAAATCCTGCACAATTGGGCGCAAAACTTTCGGGCATGGGTGTCTCGAAGACCCATATGCTGGTGTTTTTTCTTTCCTTTATGATTATTGCCGTCACATGGAACTGGATATATAACTGGGCAAGCCTCCTGATGGGATTGCGCTTGACCTGTATAAAAACGTTGAACCATGAAGGCCCCGTTTGTGGCGCCCCGGTAACGAGAAACAAAGTTGTACATAAAAAGACCGGCACGGTCATTCCGCAATATGTGTGTACTCACGGCCACAAGCGCCCCGAGGCACACTTCCATCCTGTCAAAAAGGGCATCTTTAGCCATACATTATGTGCCATTTCCCTGCTTTTTTGTGTTATTATTTTTTACCTGTCCTGAGCGAATTTGAATCTATTCGGCTTTCATGGTATAAGTTTATCGAGTTGTGCGGTTAGATTGCAATATACTTACTTGTAGGTTGGGTTGAGAGGCTCGGGATGCTGGGTTTCGCTGTTTAAACATGATTTGCTTAACTCACATTATCTGCAAATTGAGCGGAATTAGCGAAACCCAACGTCTCAAGAGCGCTCAACCCAGCCTACGGGACTATTAATTTCCGTGATTTACATCTAACTGCACAGGTCAAGGGCTTGTTTTCTACTATTACTTAAATAACTGGTTGCCCATTAGGGAGAGGTTTGTTTTGAGCGAGAAAATCCGTGTACTGCTGGTAGATGATGAAGAGCAGTTCGTGATAAATATGGCCAGGATACTGAAGGTCAGGGGATTTGACGTGTCCACGGCCTTTAGCGGATATGAGGCCGTGGACGCCATCAAATATGGGGGCGGGTTTGATGTGGTTGTGCTCGACATCAAAATGCCCGGTATGGACGGGATAGCCACGCTAAAGGAAATCAAGAAACGGGCCCCGGATACCGAGGTGATCATGCTTACCGGCCATGCCACGCTCTCTTCCGGGACCCAGGCTATGCGCAAAGGTGCCTACGACTACCTGATGAAACCCTGCGACATCGCGGACCTGACGGAAAAGATCAAGGAGGCCCACGAGGCAGAGAGCATCAAGCGTCATCCGGTCCTGTGGCCCCGGAAAACGGTCAGAGAGATCACATTACATTCCTTGAAGAAACTGCTACCTGACGAGCCACTTGTCAAAGTCCTGGAGATGATGGGACGGGAGTCCGGAGAAAAGGCAGTGGAAGAGGTGTATATCTTAGACAATGAGGACCGGCTTCAAGGCGTTGTCACTAAGCGAGACCTGCTAAATGAGGCCCAAAAGATCCATTCCGAGGGTTCCCTTACGTGGTCTGCGTTGTTGGAAAACCCTCATTGGCTCCCTGAAAAG
>JAKLQB010000344.1 GCA_022013615.1 Desulfobacterales bacterium
AGGGTCTTGAAATTCTACCTGGGCTTTTTTTTCAAACATGGCAGGCTACCCAGCCCTTTTAAAACAGGGTTCTTTAAAGATGCTATTCAGCAGGGAACCGCTTCCCTTCTCTGCCTTGTGGATCCTAAGGTTTTTGCAAAGCACTTTATTCATGAAGAGAAAGATCATCTTCACTTTCTTCTTTCAATCCAAAAAGATATGGAGAAGCCCATCTATATTATACCCCAGCTTATTCTCTATAAAAAAACGCCAGAAAAGGACCATCCGAAACTCCTGGACGTATTCTTTGGATTTAAGGAAAACCCCGGAGTTATTAGAAAAATTGCCCTGTTTTTCAGACATCACCGTCATGCGTTTATCGATTTCGCAAGACCACTCAATTTGAAAGCCTATCTGGAAAGTCAGCCCCCTGCACGCCCTATGGAAGAAATGGCCACAGAATTGAGGAATATGCTCATTGAAAGCATTGACATGCAGAAAAGGGTCATACTCGGCCCTGTTATGAAATCCAGGCAGCAACAAAAGGAAAAAGTCCTCAAGGATCCGGAGATCACAACAACCATTGAACACCTTGCAGACGGAAATGCCAAAAATATAAAACAGCTCAGAAAGGATGCTGGCGAATACTTTGACGAAATCGCTGCGGATTACAACATAGCTTATGTGCAATTTTTCCACATTGCCTTAAACTGGCTCTGGAAAAAGATTTTCGAAGGCATCGATGTTGATCTGGAAAACCTGGCTATTGTCAGAGAATCGGCACGTAAGGGACCGGTTATCTATATCCCGTCACACAAAAGCCATATTGACTACCTGGTCCTCAATGATGTCCTTTATGAGCATCACATGCATATCCCCAGGGTTGCAGCGGGAAAAAATTTGGCTTTTTGGCCAATGGGACATATTTTCCGGAAATCGGGTGCATTTTTTATTCGCAGAACTTTCAAAGGCGCCAGGCTTTACGCGCAGGTCTTTACAAGGTACATTAAGGAGCTCCTTGAAGAAGGACATCCACTCGAATTTTATATCGAAGGAGGACGAAGCAGAAGCGGCAAATTGATTCTCCCCAAGATCGGGTTTCTATCCATCTTGCTTCAGGCTTACAAAGAGGGATACTGTGATGATCTCGTGTTTGTCCCAGCTTCCATCAGCTATGATCGAATTATGGAAGAAAAATCCTATCTTAAGGAACTGGGGGGTAGTGAGAAAAAAAAGGAAAGCTTTAAACAGATTTTTAAAGCCCGGCGCTTTTTAAAAAGAAGATATGGAAAAATATATGTCCAGTTTGGAAAACCCCTGTCACTAAGTGAATACCTGCA
Source organism: Desulfobacterales bacterium (assembly GCA_022013615.1). The sequence goes on from JAKLQB010000344.1 coordinate 1,320, forward strand.
ACAAAATAAAGATCTTGAAGAGGATAACCACCGACAACTGGCTTTTCATCTGATCAAATCCATTAACAGGGTCACGATAGTCACTCCTTTCGCACTGATAGCGTCAGCCATACTTACCAAGCATCGCCGTGGCTTTCATGTTAATGAACTCACTGACACGGCGGAAATCCTTTTAAGATTCCTCAGGACCTATGAAGCCCCGACGGCTACTACTCTCAACCATTTTGAAAGAACAGTTGGCGAGACCTTAACACTTCTCGTTAACAGGAAGGTGGTCAATCTGCTTGAGGATGTGGATGGAGAAGAGACCTTCTACTACGTGGATGAAGATAAAAAGCGGGAGCTGGAATATTATAAAAACAGCATCATCCACTGTTTTATCCCCCACGCCTTTGTTGCTGTCTCCCTTTTGACTGGAACTGAGGAAACAAGGAGTGAAAAAGCGATCCTGGAGGACTATGCTTTTCTAAAGAGGCTTTTTAAAAATGAGTTCGTTTATGATGATGGAAAAGATATCAATGAAGGAGGCAATAATGCCATTGGCTATTTCTTAGATTCCGCCTTCATCATTCGGGTTCATACCAATGGAGAATACAAACTCACGAGGCTCGGCTTTGATAAATTGCCCATTTGGGCGGCTTTGGCCAAAACATTCCTCGAATCCTACTGGATTGCGACGCGATCATTCATTCAGCGGGAAAACAAAAGCAAAAAAAAGGTAGACCTCCTGAAGAATATGAACTACCTGGGCCTGCGCTTTCATAAGATGGGCCTGATCGATCATCTTGAGGCCGTCTCCCGGATCAACTTCAGTAACGCGATCAGTTTTATCAATGAAGAGATTTTGCAGAGCCAAGAAGTGACTGAGGGGAATACTCCGGAGTATAGAGAAAAACTCTCCGAGCTAAGCCAGAGATTGTATGAGTTGTCCCATTATAGGGCATAGGGAATATGAGAGGAAGTGAACTAAAGTGTCTAAAGTGAGCTAAAGTGCCTAAGAGTGTTTCTAAGTAATGAAAACACATATTCCTTGATGATCTCGTAAAAAGTCACGAAGTTCGTGATTTGGGGTAATGCCCCCAATGCTAACTACTTATAATAATTCACAATCCCTAAATTCCTGAATTCCTCAATCCATGTAAAAAGGACTTTTTACATGGCCGTCATTCCTTAGCCTTTATCAATTTCTTTTTTGTCACGTTTTCTTATATATTCAAACAAATAGGCCAGGCCAAGCAGGATAAGAGCAAGACCGATAATTTTGATAACCGCGATTTTTTCAAAAAAGAATCGCGAGACAAGAAAAGCGAATACAACTGAAAGGAAAAACCTTATTGTAAAAATTTCAAGCTTTCTCATTATAACTGGTCAGGTTCTGGGTTCACGGTTGGTCGCTTTGCGCTCTTCATATTTTTAAAACATGTGATGAATCCACGAAAAGTCCTGTCGCATCGGGATTCGTCTGAGAATCAAAGTCTTCGGCAATGTTATGCATCGATGATACGGCAGCATCTCGTATCCGTTTCTTTAATCCGTAGTCCTTCGCAAATCCTGGTTTCTTCTCAGTCTGTACACTTTTCGAGTCAATTTATATGCCAGCTACCAAGTGTCCATATCTTCAAACCGTTCACCCCTCATCTCTCTCTAACCCTGAACCGTGAACACTTGAACCGTGAACCTGAGGAGCTACTTCAAATTTTTCTTAAAAGGAATAACCCTTCCCCTCTTATCGGGATCATTCCTTCTTACTGGCTCGCTGGCCTCTTCATGTTCTATTTCAGCCGAAGCTTTTTCAACTGTTTCCATCCTCATAGGTCTACCATTCATCGTAAAGGGGGCGCCGTCGATATAGACCTCTCGAAGGATCCACATAACTGTCTGGCTCGGTATTGTGAGCAGCAAAAGAGTAATGCGATACCAGTCCTTTTTTACATCAAATTCAATTGCCTCTATCCTGGCAAAAACAGCTGGCTGATCCTGATAATAGATCAGTACGACTTCTCCTTCATTGCGCATGATATTTATCTCTATTATTGGTCATAATTGAAAAGTTTCAACACTGGGGGGTAATAACGCATTTGATTCAGACGTTGCGCGTTAAATGCCAGGAAATCATAACTCGAAACCCGTAGCCTGCAACGCGGACTATTCACTATCCTTTATCACACTACCCGGATCTGTCCTCAGTTTTTCCACTTTTTCATCGAAACTGGCTCCCAGATCCACCCCCATTTCCTGTACCCGCTTTTTGGCAGCAAGACCAATGTTGCGTGTATCCCTGTAAAAACTATCACTCTGACGGGATCCGGGATCAAAGGCCGCAAGACGGTCATTTTCCGATACGTGATAGGCGACTCTGGAAATCAGTCTTTTTAGACTTGGGTTGCCACAGTTAGGGCAAAGGAGGCTTTTTTCATCCTCCCTCCCCATTATTAAGCTCTGAAACTGTCTCTTACAGCCATAGCATTGATATTCGTAAATGGGCATCCTTTCAATATTCTCCTTATCGCTTTTTACAATATAATACTTACAGTTCCAACAACAATCTTTTGCCTTTGTCGAAAAGCTTGTAACTTTATTGATGTCAGATGTTAATAACATTTTTCTTGACACCTAAATACCCCGTGTGGCATGTAACATGTTTCACAATCGGTTTTGGGGAAAAGATTTCCCAAATACGAAGAAATTGCCTGCCTTTCTTCAAGCTTATATACTCTTTTCCACTCGAAAATTTAACGCGTAGGAAGCAGGAGAAAAGAACCTATGAGTCAAAAAAAACCAACAGGCTCTGTTATGGTCGTGGGGGCCGGTATCGCTGGCATCCAGGCCTCGTTAGACTTGGCTGATTCCGGCTATCTCGTTTATCTGGTGGAAAAAAATTCTGCCATTGGCGGTGTCATGGCCCAGTTAGACAAAACCTTCCCCACCAATGATTGCTCCATGTGCATCATTTCTCCAAAGCTGGTTGAATGTGGGAGGCATATCAACATCGACCTGCTGACCATGACAGATATTCTGGAAGTCACCGGTGAAGCAGGTAATTTTCAAGTGAAGCTCCTGGAAAGGCCCCGCTACATTGATATGGAAAAGTGTACGGCCTGTAACGATTGTGCAAAAGCATGTCCTATCGAGGTGCCGAATCTTTTTGACCAGGGGCTTAGAAATCGCCAGGCCGCGTACAAGCTTTATCCTCAGGCCATGCCCAGCGCCTATGCCATTG
>JAKLQB010000345.1 GCA_022013615.1 Desulfobacterales bacterium
GCGTGGGGGAGGCGGCACCAGGCTTTTACCGGCCTTAAAAAAGGCTCTTTCACTTCCAAAGGCAGAAGGGTTCTCACGCAGCGTTGTCATTGCCACAGACGGTTATGTCTCTGTCGAAGAAGAGGCATTTGACCTGATCCGGAATAACCTCGGCAATGCCAATATGTTTACGTTTGGAATCGGATCAAGCGTTAACCGGTATATTATTGAGGGAATGGCAAGGGTTGGCATGGGTGAACCCTTTATCATTACAAAGCCTGAGGAAGCACCTGAGAAAGCAGGGAAGTTCAGGAAACTTATCCAATCACCCGTTTTAACAGGGGTCAAGGTCGACTTTGGTAAATTCGAGGTTTACGATGTGGAGCCGCCAAGCGTTCCGGACGTATTGGCTGACCGCCCTGTCATTGTTTTCGTTAAATGGCGTGGAAGACCCAAAGGAAACATCTCCTTGCAAGGTATTACCGGAGACAGCTCCTTTATGGAAAAAATTGATACGACCAGTGTCAAACCTCTGGAGATCAACTCGGCTCTGCGCTACCTGTGGGCACGGCACCGGGTAGCTGTTCTTTCTGATTATAACAGGCTTAATCAACAAGATGAGAGAGTCAAAGAGGTCACAAATCTGGGTTTGACCTACAATCTGTTGACTGCCTATACTTCTTTTGTCGCCATTGACACCCGGATTCGCCTGAAGGATGGTCAGGCTACAACGGTCAAGCAACCCCTTCCACTACCCCAGGGGGTTTCAGATTACGCAGTGGGTAGTAGATCTTTTGCAGGAAAAGGAATTTGTGTCGCGACTCCTTCCTCCTCTGCCATGCCACTGAAAATCAGGGTGAGGGAAGAAAGCCTTGAATACAAGAAGGAGGGCCATTTGGACTCTGAGCCTGCAATAGACACGGCGGGCATTGAGGGGAACCACATACAGCTTAAGAATATTGAAGTTACAGAGGGGTTATCAAAAAATTCGACTCGAAAATTTATTGAAAAAAATATGCCCACCATCAATTATTGTTACACACAGATATCAGGAAAGCAGGGTAAATTGAAGGGTGAGATTGTCGTCACTCTGGTAGTTGATCCCGAGGGCAGGGTTATCAAGGTAGATGCCAATAGGGGCAAAATGGAAATTAAAAGTATTGAGCGCTGCATTGTTCAAAAGCTCAGGGAGTTACATTTCCCGGCACCGGAAAGAGGCGGAAATGTAACTGTTACCATTACGTTTATCTTGAGGTGATGTCCGGTCAAACGTTCTGGAGGGAGGCCAACGCTTTATTGGCTTCCCTCCCATTTGTGAAAATCAATAGGAGGAATGATGACTTATTCAGGCGTCTCCAGCTTTTCGTTAACCGTCTCTGAATTCGTCTCCCACCACTCGCTGCAGTACTCGTATTCGAAGGTATCTGGGCCTCTGCAGCCTGTTACGGCCTCGAAGGCCCTAACCGCATGCTTGAATACCTCCAGATTTTCATCATTCTTCATAGCGTCTAACAACGCCTCTGGAACACCAAGCTCCTTTTTCTCGGCCAGAAGCTGGGCACCCCTGGCTCGAAATCGCCAGTCCGGATCATCAATCAAGAAGTCAATTAAGTCGCGTGTAGTGAAATCAGATTCTTCTATATTTGTGTCACCAGTGCCCTGCACGGAGAGCGTGACCCCTGCGATCCGGGCAGAGTTCGTAAAAGCATGGTTGACCCTGGTGACCTCTGATTTCGCTGCTAACTGGAGGGAAGCATCACGCGGGTCGTTCAAAATCCCCAGAAGCTCTTCATAAGCGGAACGACTCATGTGGCTAATTGCAGCGTCGCCTAATTCAAATATGCTGCCCCTCTTTTGAACTCTCAGCCCCTCATTCGATATGACTTGATAGCTTCTCTGCAGCCTTTCCCCCATCATGGCCTGAAATTTCTCAAATTGAGCCACTTGCTCTGACAGTTCCTTGCGAAGCCGCTTCAACTCTGGGTCAATTTGCCGCTGCATCAGGTCTTTGGTTTTTGTTCTGGCCACATCCTCAAGGAGTGTTTGAATTCCTGGCTGCTCAAATTGTTCGTCTATTCTTTTAAGAGTAATCCTTTCCAGACCCTCCTTTATGCCCCAAAGACTTAATATAGTTATTATCGCAAGAGCTCCTGCCAGAAAAAGCATATCGCGAAGTATATTTCGCTTAAGCCCCTTAATAACTCTCTGTTCTTCTTCTCGAGATAAGCGTCCCAGATCATCGCCCAATAATTTATTGCACTCCGGGCAGGCCAGTAAAAGGTCATTTTCTACTTTGTACCCGCAATTTGGGCAGATTCTTGTCATATTCTACCAATAAATGTCCAGTATGCGATTATTTGGGAAGATCGCTTATCAAGGCGTGCAGCTTTGTCAGGTCTTTTCTGAGTGATCGGTTACGAATATTGATCTTCCAGGATTGATATTCCAATTAGATAATGCCCTTTGAATCGTCCCTCATCGTCTTTAGTGATATGTTTGATCTCGGTTTTTAAGTATTCAGTAGGCTTTGATGCTTCAGCCGTGTAGTACCTCATGTTTACTATGTCACCGACTTTGATGTTTTTCAGTATATCAGAACCTTCCTTTACCAGTAAACATATCCCTTTTGATGATATATTCCATATTTTGAATTGATAAAGAGAGGGTACATCGCTAATTGAAAATTCCACACTATAAAACTGATCCGCGATGGTTCTATGTTCAGCCCTTTTCTCTGTGAAACCGTTTTCCATAAGCCTTCCCCCTTAGTTTAATATGTCAGTATTGGGCTCTTGCGGGCAAAACCCGAACCCTCATTTCAAATTCCAGATAAAAATATCATAAAATACATCAATTGTCCAAAGAATAATTAGTGTCTGAATGAAAACAAGGGATTTTTTCCAAGGTTAGCCTTGATCGTTATACCAACAAACCTCGAATAGATGAAAAGCCCCCTTTTTGTTCAGTTCCTTTCTGAGGAAAAGTATTTTTCGTTCAATGAGTCCAAGGGTCAACAGTTCCTTGATATACTGGTACATGTGGGATGCCTTCACGCCTGTGACCTCTTCAATTTCTTTATATGATACAACACATTTTCCCCTGGCCCACTCCACAAGATTCGCTTTGCTGTTAATGTATGAGAATACTTTCCACGCGGATGGAGATAGTTTATTCATATGCTCATCGATTATAGATCGAGGCATTGAACACAATGGCGCTTCTTTCTTTGCAAGATCCATATCAATCAGATCCAGTAAATCAATAATGTCCTGTTTATGTTTTTCTTCTAACCACACTTCTTCATCCCAGGCCATTCCATCAGCTCCATTGTGTTCATCAATGTATATAACAATGATTCATTATAACATGTTTTGTTAAAACCCGTAATAATTTCTTTTCCTTAGAAATGGAAGCAATCCATAATTATTTTTATGCCCATACCGGGACATTGGGTACATCAGATTCTCCGGCCTTTATGGAAAATGTGCATTCGGCCTGGATCAATAGCCAGGTAAACAACGTTCCCCGGTTGCAAGCCCGTGTCCTTAGGAGCGCAGAATGTCAAGGCCTCATCACCGAGACGTGCGTGGATATACTTCTCTGAACCCACGTAACTTATCATCTCCACCTCGGCCCTGAGATCCACGGCCTCACCCTGACCGGTTCCGATATCCTCAGGGCGGATTCCCACTTCTACTTCGCCTTCTTTAAGGTCGATCTGAAGCCTGCCAAGATTCAGGGAGAAGCCTGCTCCCCGGAAATGGGGAAGACCATCTTTTCGAACGAGCATTCCCCTGTACATATTTATCTCTGGCGATCCGATGAAGGTGGCCACAAATGTGTCTGAAGGGTAGGAGTAGATAGCCTCAGGAGGACCTATTTGGTGTACCTTTCCGTTGCGCATAACTACAACCTTGTCCCCGAGGGTCATGGCTTCCACCTGGTCATGGGTGACATAAATCATCGTCCCCTGGATTTGATGGTGCATCTGTTTGAGTTCCAGCCGTACGTTGGCCCGTAAGCGGGCGTCCAGGTTGCTCAAAGGCTCATCCAGGAGAAAAAGCCTGGGCCGGCGTACTAACGCCCTGCCCATGGCCACGCGCTGCCGCTGTCCTCCGGAGAGTTCCCGTGGTTTTCGGTCCAGAAGATCTTCTATGCCAAGGAGACGGGCTACCCATTGTACGCTCTCACGGATGGTTGGCTTGGGGATTCCGCGCATGCGAAGCCCGAAGCTCAGATTCTGGGATACCGACATGTGGGGGTAAAGGGCATAGCTTTGGAAAACCATAGCGATATCCCGGTCCCGCGGGGCGAGACTGTCAACGGACTGACCATCCAGTAGTACTGTGCCTTGATCCTGGGGAATCAAACCTGCAATAATATTGAGCAGCGTACTCTTTCCACAGCCCGAGGGCCCTAAAAGTACACAGAACTCCCCATCTTTCACCTCGAGATCTGCACGGGAAACTGCTATAACTTTCCCAAATCGTTTGGTAATTGCTTTTAAGGTCAGTGATGCCATGTTTAACCTTTCATGGCCCCCGAAGTAAGGCCCCGAACCAGGTGGCGTTCAAAGAAAAGGAACAAAACGAGAATGGGGACAGTCACCATGACTGAAGCGGCCATCACGAGCTGCTTGGATAAATGTACACTTCCTGCTAACTGGACGACCCCTCTGGATAGGGTGAATTTTTCAGGGGTATCCAGAAACATGAAGGCAAATAGAAACTCATTCCAGGCGATCATAAATGTGTATAGGGCAACGCTTGCAAGTGCCGGTGCGGAGAGGGGAATAATGATACGCCAGATCACACCCATACGGCTGCATCCATCTATCAGTCCTGCGTACTCTATTTCAACGGGGAGGGTTTGAAAATAGCTCCGGAGCATGTATAGTGCCACAGGAAGAGTCTGGGCCAGGTAGACCAGGATGAGCACATGCATGGAATCCCGCAGCCCCATGTGGGAAAATACCACATAAAGGGGGATCACCAGGACGATGGCCGGGAACATGTAGATAACCAGGATGCTGTAAGACATAAACGCCTGGCCGCGAAAACGGAGCCGGGTGACGGCGTATCCCCCCACTGTGGCCAAGGTGACAGAGAGCGCCACGGTGATGATTGAGACATATGCGCTGTTAGAGATGTGCCAGGCAAAGCCGTGTTCAAAAAGGACTTCATAGTAGGCACGGAAATTAATTTTCCTGATATCCAGCCATAGGTTCGCGGGCCTCAGGAGAATCTCTTCAAGGGACTTGAAAGAAGAGACCATCATCCAGTAGAAGGGGAAGGCAACGATTATGACGAAGAAGATGATCCCCAATATCCGGAGGATCCGGATGATGTTTGTCTCCAAATGTTCTCGACTCATCCTATCACATCTCCATCTATAATTTCATTATGCTGCATAGATTTAGCCCTTTAAAACAAAAAAATCTGGGCGTTGGGATCCTGCCAAACATTACGTCTCCTTCACAATCCAGCGAAAGTAGATAAAGAGAAAGAGCAAGAGAATCGCAAAAAGGACCATGGCCACTGCAGAACCCGCCCCTATGTTGAACTCACCAAAGGCGTAATCGTATACCTTTATGGTCATGACCTTGGTCCCGGCATGTCCTCGCGTGAGCAGAAAAATGTCGTCGAACTTGTTGATGGTCCAGATGAAGCGGAAGAGAAACAGCGTTGACAAGACCGTGGCAAGCTGAGGAAGGGTGATGTTGTAGAATCGCTGAAACGGGCTTGCCCCGTCGACCGATGCAGCCTGGTAGAGTTCATCCGGAATGCTCTGGAGGCGTGCAAGGATGAACAGAAAGGCAAAGGGAAAATAACGCCATCCCTCGAATAGGATCACCGAAGTGAGCGCCAGGGGCAGACGGACACTCACCCCCATGATATCCAGTTCCATCCAGCGCTGGGATAGGAATGGAATCGGTTGTGTCAGGAGGCCCGTGTTCACGGCCAGCCAGTTGAGGACGCCCAGTTGGGGATCCAGAATAAAACTCCAGGTGAAGGTAACGGCCACCACAGGAGCGACATAGGGGGCAATAAAGAGGCCCCTGAGCAAGCCCCGGCCAGGGAATTCCCCGTGGACCAGGAGGGCAGCCGTCAGCCCCAGAATAATGGAGAGAACGCTTCCCCCAACGGTATAAACTAACGTAGTCAGAAGGACCGGCACAAAATCCGGATCTCCAAATACCTTCTGAAAATTTACAAGGCTGAGGTTGAACTCGAAAAGGGATGTCCCTCGAAGATCTCCGAGTGAGACGGGTTTGAGGCTCAGCCACAGGTTCCAGATCACCGGGAAGACCACAAAGGCCATGACCACTATGAATGTGGGGGCCAACATCCAGAAGGCAAGCCGGGACTCTTGATCTAAAAGAGATTGACGATTAACCATTTGTTATTGACTATTGGTGATTGATTATTGACTATTATACATGTACAGAAAAACTTTTGTGGATCTATATTACTATCATCAGTCCTCCAGCGCTTTCACCCGCTCGTCCATCATCCGGGCAGCCTGCTTTGCACTTATTTCACCGTCCAGGAATCGTTTTAGAATCTCCGGAATAATCTTTGTACCATAGATCTTGGAGATAAGGGCCCCTTTTCCTTTGGCAAATCCCCAGCGATCGAACCCATCCACCCCGGCTATGATGGTTTTTACTACGTCCATTCCGTAAAACTTGGAGATTTTGGCCCGGGTTGTCACCCCGAACTCGAGACCCATCCATCCGTCAATAAAGCAGTTTGGCTTATCTCGGGTCCCTTTACGCATTGGCAATTTACCCTCTGCCGCCATCCCTAACCACCGAAGATACCCGTCGGTGAGAAGGAATTCTACCCACTTTTTGGCTGCTTCCTTATTGGCATCCCGGGTGATACCAAGGTAGTTTATCTGACCGTATTGAGCGGCCCCTCTCTTGCCTCGAATGATGGTCACAAAACCGGTATTTCTAGCCAGGAACCCTGGCTCCCCTTTGATGATATCAGGAATAACGGGCTGATCCCGCCGAAGGCCCGAAAGCTCGTCCAGGATGAAAGGAGACCAGATGATCATGGCCGCTCGTCCTGTGAGGTAATCCAACCGGGTGTGGAGCCAGTAAAGGTTTCCGGGCGGTGTAAAACTGGTAAGGGTTTTGTAAAACTCTAAGGTTTCCACCATCTCGGGCGTGTCTAAGTTGACGTTTCCGGACGGACCTGTCAGTCTCACGCCATTTGAAAGCGCAAAATGCTCGAATACTTGCTGGGTGTAATGGTGTCCAGGGTCTGTACCCGCCTCAAAGCCCCATATCAAAGGTGGATTGTGCAGTGCCCTGGCTGCTTGAATGATATTATCCCAGCTATTCGGCACGGGGAGACCTTTTTCCTTAAAGAGATCCTTTCGGTAGACCAAAAGCTGGCCCCAGCCATCAATCGGGACGGCACCATAGCCGCCCGGGACCTGTGCGAGAGTCAAGGGCCCTGCGCCAAAGGTCTCTTTTCCCAGGTGAGTCACCACCTCCGTGGCACACCTCTCATCAAGAACCCCTGCCTCGGCCCACCCGATAGTGAAATCAATAGGGTGGAAGACCACATCGGGGAGAGATCTCGCTGCATACGCGGCAGTAATCCGCTGTGTTAAAAGGTTCTCCTGCACAGGGACTACTCGGAGGTCTATTCCGGTTTTTTGGGTGAATGCACGGGCGATTTCTTTCTGGGTCTCCAGCCGATCCTTCTCCACCTCGGTTGTCCAAAAGGTGATCTGGTTTTGGGCACCAGCCGTGGAGAAGCCAATAATTACGACCCATATTAGGGCCAAAAAGGATGAAATTGTTGCTCTCATAGCTAAACCCTCCTCTCCATGTAGGTTTCTTGCATTTCACAATCCAAGGATTTTAACAGGCTGAATTTATTTAGGTTTTTGAAATTCGTTTCAAAGTGCTAAAGTGGTATAAAAGGTTAATAAAAGCGAAAAAGGGCCTGGATCAAACCGTGATTCACGATCATAGAATGAGGCCACAGTGCAATTATTTTTTGTAAGGAAAGAGATGTCGATTGCTTTTGTGTTTAGTTCTATTCTTTAAACATCTTTATACTATCGGCAGGAGAACCTGTCAAAATGTTTGTTTTTTTTCAATAGTGAAGGTAAAATTTGGCAAATTGGAGCGCCCTGGTAGCAGCCCCTGCCTTCTCGAATCCTTTCGAAATAATAAAAAGCATCTTTTCCATGTTTTCACCTCCTTTCCAAGTTTAATTCTATGCAAAAGAATACAGAGGCTTTATCGAGGCCATTTCACACCGTAAAACTTTGGAAGTTATTATAGGAATACTAAATTCTGAGACAGGGAATCAATCCCGTTACAGACTAGTTGAAGATATGGTCAAAGACCCCGAAAACTTTGAATATGATTTTGAGGAAATTTTACAACGACTCGAAAACCTCAAAGCAGGTTTGTTGGAAAAATCTAAAAAGGTCTAAATAATGTGGTTAACTGATTTTATTCAAGATATTGTGGTACGTCAGTTGAGTTCGAATGCCTTGATTAATGCGTACGCTGTTGGTGTATCCATTTGATAGCACAAGGTTAGACAACCGCATTTCACCTGTCGACGGTGAGTAACACTGCA
>JAKLQB010000031.1 GCA_022013615.1 Desulfobacterales bacterium
AAGACCGCGGTTAAAATCCCGTGGTCATAGAAAAGGCGCAACAACCCGCCCTGCTCCATGAGCCCTGTCAAAGGCAGGTTGACAAGGATTGCACCGAAGCCAATGGGCAACAGGAGCAGAGGCTCGTAACCCTTAGCAATGCCAAGGTATATTAGAGCCCCACCCAATACCATCATCAGCGCCTGCTGTGCCGTGAGGTGGGCAAACCCAGACAAAAGGAACATATAAGTTGATTGGAGAATTTCGGTCATGCTTTCACTCCTTCGCTAATCAAGCCGGGGGCTTGCGGTTGCCTGGAAAAAGCTTCTTCATCAGCATGATGGCCAGGGTCAGGAACCAGAGAGAAAGCAGAGTTCCTCCCATGCCGACCAATGCCATGGTTATGCCAAATGTCCATGTCTCCATAAACTCCTCCCTAAAGGAAAAACGTAATCGTTATATGGTTTCTAAATCCCTATGTAGGGATGTCTAACAAGGGTATTGGGCTTCTTGAGCCCTTTTGTGCCAGGTTACTGCAAAAAACTCGCTTTCTAACTGTCTCTGGCAGTGCCTTTAGGGCTCTTTAAAGCAACTTCACCAGTCCTTCATCAATATGACTCCTGGGATGTGTGCCGATGATGGTCTGCTCCACATCTCCTCCTTTGAAGAGGACAAGCGTAGGGATATTCCTGATCCCGTACCTGGCTGGTATCACACGATTTTCAGCCACATTCATCTGTACGATCTTTACCTTGCCCTGATACTTTCGGGCAAGCTCTTCGATCACAGGGGCCATCTTTTTGCAGGGTTCGCACCACTCCGCCCAAAAATCGACCATGGCCGGCATATCTGAATTGATGATTTCTTCATCAAAATTTTTGTCCGTAACCTGGGACAGACCAGACATGATTAGTCTCCTTTCATAGGTTAAGAAGTCAGCAATTTCATGGCCGTCTGGTAGCGTCGGGCGGTCTGGGCGATAACTTCAGGGGGAAGCCTGGGTGGTGGATACGTCTTTCCCCAGTCCAGGCTCTCCAGGTAGTCCCGCAAAAACTGCTTGTCAAAACTCGGTTGAGGACCGCCCGGCCAATACTGGTCCTTTGGCCAGAAGCGGGATGAATCCGGAGTCAGGGCTTCGTCGATCAGGACCAATTCACCATGTATGATCCCGAACTCGAACTTGGTGTCGGCAATGATGATTCCCCTGGGTCCGGCTACCTCCAGTCCCTTACGGTACAGGGCTAAGCTCACTTCACGCACCGTGTAAGACAGCGCTTCCCCAATGAGCTTCACCATCTGCTCAAATGAAATGTTCTCGTCGTGGCTCCCTTCCTCGGCCTTGGTGGACGGGGTAAAGATGGGCTCTGTGAGTCTGGCCGACTCTTTAAGGCCTAAAGGAAGTCTTTGCCTGCAGACTGCCCCGGTCGCGCAATACTCCTTCCACCCGGAGCCTGACAGGTACCCCCGTACAATGCACTCCACAGGAAGGGGTTTTGCCTTTCGTACCCACATTGTTCTCCCCTCCAGGACCTCCCTGTAGGGCTGGCAGGCCGGAGGGAAGGCTCCTGCATCGGTTGAGATCATATGGTTGGGTATGATATTCTCGGTCATCCCGAACCAGAAGGCGGAGATCCGGGTCAGGATTTTTCCCTTGTCTGGTATGGGATCACCCATTACCACGTCAAAAGCAGAGATCCGATCCGTGGTCACGATCAAAAGGTCGTCCCCCAGATCGTAAATGTCCCTGACCTTGCCCCGGCTCAACAACTTCAGGCCGGGCAGATTGGTTTCTCTAACCGTTTGCTTTGAATCCATTTTTTCAGTTATCCTCCGGTTTTTGTCTTCCGGGACAGCACATAGGGTTTTGTCCGGCCCCGATGTAAATTGACCCCGCCATATTTTACGGGTTATTGTCCTTATAAAGATCTATGTACCCTTGTCTTAGCGTTTGGCTAACCGCGGACACATTTCCCTTATATTCTTCTTCTTTGACATTGGTGAGTCTGAAGTGGCGTACATCACTTTCACAACGAATAACTGAACCCGCAGGTATCATAGTGTGGGAGGGGACGGTTGCTCTCATTATGACTGCCCCTATTCCCACCCAGATGCCTTCCTCCAGGGTGGCACTGTAAAACACAGACCTAAGGGCCAGGAAGCATCCTTCTCCGATCACACACGGCCCGTGAATGATAACGCCATGAGCGACCGAGGCTCTCGGGCCGATTATTACCGACGTTCCTCCCCTTGAATGAATAATCACACCATCCTGGATATTGGAATCAGCTTCAATTGCCACGGGGTGAACCTTGCCTTCGGAGTCTGTTTCATCCGCCCTGATTACTGTTTGAGGCCCTACATAAACATTTGGACCAATGCGAACGTTCCCAATTATCTGGGCGCTGGGGTCAACAAATGCCGTATTATCTATTTCCGGCCAATCACCAATGGGATTGGGGCGAATTCCATGATTGGGAATTATCTTTTTCATAAGTTTTCCCTCCACTTTTAAATGTTCATCTCTTCAAGCCTTCGAATCCTTTCCTTCTAACTGTTTTCCGATCTTATCCGAAGCCTCAGATATCCTCTGGCGAGTGGCTTGACGGCTGGCCTCCAGACGATGGGCCAGAGTTTCGTCGGTGATGGCCAGAATCTGGCAGGCTAAATAG
>JAKLQB010000346.1 GCA_022013615.1 Desulfobacterales bacterium
CCTCCTTAACCCACGGTGTTTGACTCTCGTCATGGCATTATAGAAACTTTGTCCTGAAACATCAAAGGGAATTTCCATTACTCCCCAAACCACTTGAGATGGCAGGCACCGGTAACCTCATGTGGACAAATAAAAGCCATGTTTTCTGGACGCGGGTTTCTTGCCAGTTGTCAATAAGCTGACAGGGTTACAATTAAATCCATTTTGGCCCATCTAAGTTGAACCCCTTCCCACTCAAGTCTTTTTTGCCGGCATTTAATTATTAGAAAAATCAAGTGGTTAAGTGGCTAAGCCTTACGCTGTGAGGGTGGCATCTATTTTGCTGATATGTTAACATATCGGAAACTCTACAACTTATTCAAAATAAAAATATTTCTTCAAGGACTGCAATACGCCATGAACACTCAAGCAATAGAATATACCCCTACAGTAGATTATAAACGTTACAGGTCCATAAGGCATAACCTAAAGCTTGTTTTTTTCTGCCTTACAGCCATCCCCTTTGTCGTATTTGCATTTATCTATCTCAGGATTGGAGCATTCACCACTGCTTTGTCCGGATTCCTTGTGGCACTGGTCCTGATAATTGTGCTTGAGGGATTTATGATTTTCAGAAGGATGGCTGATCACGTTGAGCAGTTGTCCTCAACTATGATAAATGCAATGGAAGGTAAGGCAGAAAAGGTTCAAGATGGTGGCGCAACCAGGGAATTTGCGATTATTGCAGATACGTTTAACCGAACCCTCTTTAAATTAGAAGACACTGCCCAGGAACTGGGTGTACGGGCGGTTCAGGCTGCGACATTAAATGAAATAAGAGAAATAGTTTCAAAGAGCATCAATATGGAGGAAATTGCCAAGGCCATCCTTTCGCGGGTCATGAGGGCGGTCAACGCTAAAGCCGGATATCTGGCAGTGAAAAAGGGCGGGTCCCCAGCACTGCACATAGCAGCCTCATTAGGAATATCCGAAGAACTCCCGGATGAAATTTCGATTGATGCGAATGAAACATTGGCAGGGCTGGTTATCGAAGACAAGTCCCCTATTTTGATCGAAGATATAGATGAGGACCCTTATAAGAAAAATCTTAATTCCCCTGACATTGGACTTCCTCGCCTGTTATATCTATCAATTGTCGCAAAAGGAACTTCCATTGGAGTGCTTGCCCTTGGAAGGGATAAAGAACAATCCTTTTTCGAAGAGGAGTATGTACAATTTCTCCAGATATTACTCCAGCAGATCGCATACAGCGTTGAAAATGCCATGCTTTATGAAAATCTGCGGCGGTCAAACAGGAAGATGGAGGCTGCCATGGAATCCCAACGGAAGGCCCAGGACCAGATGTTGGCTTCAGCCAGAATGGCTGTCTTTGGAGAGCTGTCCCTCAATATTGCCCATGAGCTTAATAATCCGCTTACAGGAATTTTGGGCTATACGGATCTCATTCTTGCCTCCACTGTTGATAACAATCAGACGGAAGAGATGCTCCAGAGGATTCGAACCCAGGCCATCAGGGCAAGCAATATTACAAGGAGTCTTTTGGATTTTGTCAGTATTGAGCCGGGTTCAAAAATCAGGACAGATCTAAATGAGCTTATAAAAAAGACCTTTTTATTGGGGCGGGGAAGATTGCGCGACAGTGGCATCCAACTTGAAATCAAATTGGCCGATAAACCGCTTCCCACAATGTTGGAGCCAGCTCAAGTATTGCAGGTGTTTTTTAACCTTTTAAGTAATGCTCTAAATGCAATGACCGGGGCATTTGAGGTGTCTCTGGGGTCAGAGGAAAATGGCCTGGACAGAAAAGGAAGAGAATTTCTACTCAAGGTAGAAAGTGGGTCAAAAAAGGACATGGTTTATGTATCCTTCAAGGACACCGGTCCGGGGATACCGTCTGGCCGCCTTTCAAAGATTTTTGAGCCTTTTTATTCAACCCAGGATAAGATTAGCGAAGTTGGTCTTGGTCTGTGGGTAAGTTATAGAATTATCAGGGCTCACGGTGGTACTATCCAAGTTAAAAGCATTCCGGATAAAGGAAGCACCTTTATCGTTATCTTGCCATTGGCCGGGAAAAAAGAGGACGAATAGACCCTGCTACCCCGTGATCAGTTACAATCCAAGTATCCATCACTAAGGCGCGAAAGAATCTTATGGCACAGAAAAGAATCCTTGTCGTAGACGATGAAGAGATGATTGTTGATTTGTGCCGGCGCGTGCTTACGAGTGAAGGGTACGACGTCCAATGTACCTCCAGTGGTAAAGAAGCATTGAAGCTTGCCTCCCCCGAACAATTTCATCTGGCAGTTATGGATATGTTGATGCCCGGGATTGATGGGCTCGAAACATTTCTGGCCTTAAAAAAACAACAACCTGAGCTCCTTGGCGTATTGATTACTGGACATGGCACTATGGATACTGCAATTCAGGCCATGGAACTTGGGTTTAGCGGCTTTATCAGAAAACCCTTTACGCCGGTCGAACTGGTCCATGTTGTCAAAGAATCTTTTCGAAAAGCCGTGCTTTTTGAGGAAAACACGCGTCTTAAAACGCTTATTCCTCTGTACAGACTTGGAGAAAAATTCATAATATCCCAAACAAAAGAAGACGTTCTTGGTGAATTGATCCGGGCAGTAGCTATCCAGACCGGCACCCAAAGAATTTCAGTTATGCTTTACGACGAGATTGATGGTTGCCTCAGGATTGCCGCTGCCAAGGGTTTAAAAGAAGAAATAGTCCATAAGGTCAGAATAAAACCAGGTGAGAGAATCGCAGGCAGGGTATTTCAAACAGGTGAGCCAATAATAATGGGCGGGGGTTCGGAAGACAATCCCCGGCTCGCATCCTTTTTGAAATCCAGGAACATTATTGCAGCCATATCGCTTCCCCTCAAAGCGAGAGGCACTACACTGGGAGTGCTCAATGTTAGCAGGGTTAAAACCGGATCTCCTTTCAGTCAGGCCGATATAGAAATGCTTTCGGTTATTTGCAGTCAGGCTGTCATGGCACTGGAAAATGTCAGGATTATGGACGAAAAGGCAGAAAGAATAAGGATGCGAGCCCTCTTTGAGCAGTATGTAGCGCCAGAAGTGGCAGAAGTGCTTATTTCGCATGAACAGAACCCCATGGAAGTTGGCGAGATCAGGGATATAACGGTCCTTTTTGCAGATATCAGAAATTTTACCAACCTGGTCCAGCACCTGCCTTTGGAAACCCTTCGGTCATTGCTAAATGATTTTTTTGATCTTTTGACGGGTATCATATTCATGTTTAAAGGCACACTGGATAAATTCATGGGAGATGCGGTGCTTGCCATTTTCGGGGCCCCTAATCACATCAAAAAGCCACAAAACGCGGCTGTTTCTGCCTCCATGGAGATGCTGAGAAGATTCGAACAACTCAAAAAAACGTGGGCATCAACAGAGGAACCATTTGGTCAAGTTGGCCTTGGGATTGGAATCAGTTCAGGTGAAATGTTCCTGGGTAACGTGGGATCTCAGAGAAGGCTCGATTACACGGTCATTGGCACAGACGTCAATATTGCACAGCGCCTGGCGTCAGAGGCGGCTTCGGGGCAGATACTAATTACAGAAAGTGTAAAGTCCCAACTGGATTCACGATTTCGCGTCACCCAAGAACCCTCGCGTTTGCTCAGAGGGTTAGAAAAGCAGATCCCCGTTTTCTCCATTGGTACGGAATGATAACATTAAGGCTTGGTGTGGAAGGGCGTCAACTCTTTCCGAACTTTTTGAGAAGTTACTTTTGATCCGCCTTCGGCAGAGCAAGTATTACAATTTCGCTTTTAGGTCATTCGCCCAATCTCTAAAATACGGATCATCGGATTGTAAGGCTTTTTCGATATAGCCTTTTGCCTCGGCTTTTTTTTCTTTCCCACCCATCTGGATCAGCAACTCAGCTAAATAAATCTGTGCTTCGGTGTCATCGGCGAAATACTCGGTTCCCTGGTATTCGCGGTAGTATTTCAAAGACTTTTCCCGGTTTCGCATGGGCCAGGGGAGAACCGCCCAGAACCGGCCGAGGGAGATCATCGGCCCGGCTTCTTTGTACATTGTGTCAAGTTCATAAGTTTTTTCAAAACTGCTCTGGGTCTTGTCTTTAAGACCTTCGGCCAGGGCCGTAAAAATACTGACGCCGTCAGAGTAAATTCCCACATTGAGGCCGTAGTAATAGTATCCGTCGGGTTTTCCTGGTTCAAGCTCGGTGGCTTTTTGGGCGTATTTCATACCTTCTTTGCCGTATTTTGCACATATATCTTTCCAGCCATCGACCTTTTGTTTTTTCGCCTTGTTCCCATACTCCCGGTATGCCCTGGCGCATTTCCAGGTGGCCTCATAATCACTGGAATTTTCGGCCAGCGCCTTCTGATATAAGTCAATGGCCTGCTTGTAGTTTGCAAGTCCTCCCTGGTCAAAAAGTTTGTCGGCCTCAGCCATATAGTTCGCAGCCATCAAGCCGATGGGGAAAAATATAACCAGTAAAATCCAGAAACTACTCGATAATGTCCTTTTCATTATCAACCTCCTTTGATTGCTTGAAGATTTTAAGTCCCTCGAAAACGTTATGATATTAAACGTCTCGGAAATTGTACAACTTGTTGAAATAAAGGGTTTTTAATGGCACCTTTTTATGCCAGCCACATCAAATCTTGGAATATATGGTTTTATTTCTCCTGCTTTATCGAAAATGTAGAAAAGAATGATATGTGAAAAAGATTCAATTGTTTCTAATGCTTCTTCATATTCGGGAAAGACTTCAATTTTTCCTTTGCCTTCGGGTTTGACCGAGCCTTGAATGGGGCATTCATCTTTTGTTTTGTATGGTGAATAAATTGTCCCAATTTGTTTTATCTCAAATTTCATATTTTTGCTCATTTAACGATTTTCATAACCTGCGCGGGCAAATAGCTTTGCTAAAGTCGCCCCACGCTTATTCAGCGTCAGGTTGATGCACTTATTAGCTTTCTCTTACACTCCAAGGGCACCGGCCGATGGCGAATAGCAAGGGTATAGCACTCAGGATGGCCGCGACAACCAGGGGCCCAGCCCACATAAACGTTGAAAACCGGATGTAGCCCTGTTGCAATCCCTGATAGAGCAGCAGAACCGTTACCGGGAGATTCAGGAGCAGTGCCGTGGCCGTTCCCGGAGCATAACGTCGCATGATGAGTGTGGCTAGAAGATGAGGGAAGAACACATTCATCAGCATGGTTAGAGCATAACCAGCAATGAAATAGGCCCCCACACTCTCTTTGCCGCCAGCCACCGAAAGGTAAGCTGCAACATAAGCCAGCGCTGTGAGCACACCAACCGCGAAGCGAAATTCCCGCGCTCCCACCGGATGATGCCAACGCCTCGCCGACTGGGACCACCCCGGCAACCAGAGAGCCTCTTCCAGATTGTGTAGCGTAATCGCCAGCGCGAAAAGCCATGAGAGAACAGGAAAATTCATCTTGTCCTTTATGTTCTTCGGCAGATCGAAGTGGTTAAGATATTTTGAAAGCTAACGCCTCGCTAACCCGCGCCGACCGAAAAGAGGGAACCAAAAGCCGCAGCTTTTTGCGTCTGCTGGATTTATTGGTTAGGTGGACAGAGCGTTCTCTGCATGTTGCTTGATCAACCTTAACCACTCCCTCCTGATCAACCCGCTAAACGGTCTGATTAGTGACCAGTAGAGAGCGAAGCGCGCACGACTCAAAGACGAGGTGCATTGAACGCGGGTTTCTGTTATTAGGCGAGTGCGATGCGATGTAATTGGCACTGCCAATAGATTGCCAGCAACCTTTGCATAGCCTTTGAAATCGAATGAAACAAATTCTTCAGGCTGGAATGGGAGTATCCCTGCGGAAGAAGTCCAGAATTTACCAATTAGCCCAAAAACTATTTCTCTATCTTCACGCCTGGCAAGCAAACGGAAGCCGATCTGTTGCAAACCCTCAATAGTCATCTCGCATTTAGGGAGGCGTCGAAGGCGAAAAACGAATCTGACAATTGCAGACCGACCCAAGTAACATGCCAAGACGGAGCAGTATACTACATTGGCTGGAGCGTTCACTTCTGTTGCATGAGTTTCAGAAAAGTGAAACAAGGGAAGATATTCATCTATGAGCTTTTTCATATTGACTACTTTTCCATATCGGCTTCGCAAGTCGATTGCTACCCACCTAACATTCGCCTTGAGAGGCCGAGGGAAGCGTGCAGTGCTTTCCGAGGTCTCTCTCGAAGGCGTTGTTATGTTTCTAGTTGCTTATACATTACATACGCATCCACGAAGCCAAGCTGATGATGCCGGAACGCTTTTGGCAGGGTTCCGACCACTTGAAACCCGTGCCTTTTCCAA
>JAKLQB010000347.1 GCA_022013615.1 Desulfobacterales bacterium
CTATACACCAATCATTAATCAAATAGGATAATGTCACTTTCATGTCCACGTCTGTTTCTCCAAGACTCTGGAGAACATCTTCAGGCCATGGGATACTGTGGAGATGCATATCGCACGTCTTATAGCGCCCTTCTATTCTGTCAAATGGCTGGAGTTCGTCCTGTGCTATTAGTGTCAGGGAATTTGCCGCACTCCGCAAGGCTTTCATAGAGTCTGGTGCGCCGAAACCGCAATATCTCAATAGATTCTCTTTGTTATCGTTTAGAGGATTAAATCTTGCTTTCATGGCAGGTGACCATTCTGCCGAATGAACCAAAAGAGCCCTGATCGTTTCGGGCCAGAACTCGGGATATTCCGCCTGCAGGGTTGCGGCCATTCGCGATGCAAGAGATGTTGCAGCACTTGTATCTCCTGAAACTGTCAGCAGCTTTTCAATGGGCAACCAATGGGTAGTCAACAACTGGAGGCTGTCTAATTCATAGGCTTCATCCCCAATTGGTACTTTTGCGCTGTTTCCCCCTTCAAAAACAACATCGGGTTTAATAGGCCATTTTTTTCTTTGCCAGACCATGGAAGTACAACTTGAGGGGCTCAGGTCGCCCGCAGGTGCAATCGGTTTCCACCCAGGGTATTCATTCTGATCAATATCGACTTTATCCGTATGGGCACCAACAGATAGCACATTCCATGCCTGCGCTGGGTCGTGGATGCCGTCAGTCTCATTACTTTTTGGGTAGAGATGTCTTTGCTGAGGGTCAGTATTCCCTGCGGAAACAATAAAGAGTCTTTTTAGGCCATCTTCAGCCCCCGAACATAACTGATCAATCTCTGCTGACCAGGAGCAAGGCTGTCCTCTACCCCGATTGTTGGAAGACGTGACGGCGGTTGAGATGACACGCTGTCTATGCGGTGCCGATAATTCGGCACGAGCCACACATTCTTTGGTGATGGCTCCGTAAAGCTTAGGGTCATTTTGCTCGGGAGGTGGAGGAAGTATTTTCACTGATTCCAGTCGATGATGCAATGTGATGGGGTCAGAGGTTGCCATAACCTCCATTAGGTCTCCATAGAGAGCCAACCCGGCCATTTCGGTTCCATGTCCTCGATGGTCAGTTACAAGCCAATCCGGATTATAAGCATGCATGTTATTTTCAGAAAGATGTGGATCAATGAGGGGGTGCCCTTTGTTGATACCGGTATCAAGCAGGCATATCGCAACAGCATCTGCCGGGGCCGGGGTTATTCGTCCTGCTGCTTCTTCCACCCACTCCTTCTGCTCAGCAGGAGTCATCCTTGTGAATATTTCAGGGGTATCCTTTGCCTTACGTACCTCGGCAATACAATTCAAGAGATCCACAGACCGGATTACCTGTTTGATGTCACCATATGCGAGTATTACGGTTCTGTCTGGAAAAATGATTTTTTCACTACTAACTTCTAAGCCAATTTTGCCAGATTCCTTAAGAAAAAAATCAAGCATGGACTTCCCTGATCTGATCCAGACTTCCCACCAAATACTCTCTCCTTCCTTTGGCAGAAAAGAGCGATCATCTGTCCACAAACCCTCGAGAGTCGCCTTGCGAATTTCAGCAATGCTCTCAACAAGGTCTTTATTCTTGAATTTGCCTGTGTTTGTTTCCTCGGTGCTGTACTTTTCAATTTTCTTGATGAAGTAAGATATCTTGCCTTCTGGAACAAAAACGGTTGCGTATGTACTGGCCTCGAATTCTTTTACTGCGAGCAGCTCTATCCCAGATGGGGAATAATCCAAGCTCTCAAATTTC
>JAKLQB010000348.1 GCA_022013615.1 Desulfobacterales bacterium
GAAGAAGGTTGCCGAGATAGAGCAGTTCGTAAACCTTGTCGAGGGTGACCAAGTCGCCCAAGGGGGCTTCGGCCAGGCGAGTACGGGGATTGATCATCAACTCCTGGGCCTGCTTGATGATCGTCCGGTTGCTCCCGCCCACGTGACGATGCGCGCCGCGTCGAAGCCGCAGGCCGGCAACGATGTCCACGCAAAGGTCGATCTCGTAGGGAAGGTAGGGATAGAGGCGAATAAACGCGTCCCTTGTGATTGTGGTGTCCCGACTCGTACGCTCCAAACGGCCGAGGTCTTTAATCCGGCCTTCGTTGTTGTCATACAATTGCCCGAGAACATGCATTGCCTCGGGTGTTTTTTCCAGAACCCGTTTTGCCGTGATCTCGGCGATTTCGGACTGCTTGAGATCCACAGTCAGGCGAAAGCGGTCCTGGAGCCTGGCCAGTTCTATTTTTTTGGAGTCCAGGGCATTGACGACCTCATCCAGTTTTTCCTGGGAGGTGACGGCGAGCCAGCATGGCGAGGCCGCCTGTTTATGCTCCACCCGGTTTTTACTTTCCACGCCCAGAGACTGGACGATGGCCTGCAAGTCGAGCATCTTGTCCACGCTGCGCGAAACGTACTGGCCCACTTCGTCGATGATGAAGATCAGAGCGTGGTCCGGCCGGCGTCTTCCGGTGAGTTCATAGGCTCTTTTCGCCAGTTTGTTGGGGTCGATATCCGCGCGCCCGCTGCCCACCGAACCGGCATAGGAATCGGCGGTGGGATAGGTTCCCGGTTCGAGATCGTGAAGAACGGCGCTGGCTTCGTTCAGGGCCAGGCCCAGGAGGCGTCTCTTTCCCCAAGGCTGCCCGTGGATTTCCTGGAATCTTTGTTGGAAAGCATCCAGCTTACCGTCGCCCTCGAGCGTAAATTCAAGCTCGGCCAGATCGAAATCTTCCGAATAGCCAAGCTCCCGCAGCAGGGCCTTATAAATGATTTCCGTAAGGCGCTCGTTGGCCAGACGCACCCCCCGATCCATGGAGACATCAAAAATGACGGCATGAAAGGGAATGCGCGCGTTGATTGAATCCAGCAGGGCCGCAATCCTTGGATTGTTGAGCTTTACCTTGAAAATATCGGCCGCGGTTTTGGAGCCGAGCCTTCGCGCCGCGACCGTGTAGCCGAGTATCTTGGCAAAAAGGGATTTTCCAGACCCGAAGAATCCGGAGATCCAAATACCGATCCCCTCGCGCGGATTTGTCGGCCCGGATGCAATCTCGTCAAAGACACGGGCATACTGCTCCTGCAAGTAATCGGTAGGAACATATTCCTCAAGCTCCACCAGGACGGCCTTCTCATCGGCCTGTTCGACCTTGATGACCTCCTCGATGGTCCTGTCAATCGGTTTGGCAAAGATGTCGCGAATGTTTTTCATGCCTCGGCTCCATAGACTTTCACACGATAATTGTAGGCGCCGGCTCCGCCAGTGCCCGGCAGGTTGTAAAAGCACAGTTCGGTAGAGCCCTTGGCTCCCCCCGGATAGAAGAAAACAACCGGCACCATTGTCCGCTGGTGCAGTTCATCCAATAACACCGACGGGCGATAGATGCCCGGCGCGAAGCCGCCCGCCCTCACAAGGAAAACCAGATCCTTGCCCGGGTCGAGCCCGTCAAAACACTTTAACACCTCATCGGCAATCGGGCGAAAGTGCGGACTTGAGAGAAGGCTGTTCACGTGGTCCTGGCCAGCCTTGAAGCCCCGTGTTTTTTCGACCTTGACCAGGTAACCGAGTCCCTGCTCGTCGGCTATTACCTTCCAGACCAATTCGGCCAGAGAAACGAAGTGAACCTGTTTCCCGTGATTCTGTTCCAGCCCGAAAGCCAAGAGCCTTAGCCGCTTGCGCAGCTCGAACTCCTCCTGCGGATCATAGCGAAAAATTACAAAAGGAAGGTCATGGTATGCGCTTATCCGAATCGGCTCCGCAACCAGGTCTTCTTCAAGCGTTTTCAGATTATTATTCAAAGAGGACATCGGCATAGTCTCCGGGCTCATCCGCTGGAAAATCCACCCTGTAAATTCGGCCGGCCGAATGGAAACCCAAGAGGTTTTGCTGATGGGCTTCGAGCATGAGTCTCTCAACATTTTTAGGGTTCAGCAAAAACAGGCCCCAATCGGAATGGCTTACCAGGCTTTCCCCGCCGTAACCCAGTTTGGCGAGCCAAAAGGCGGTGTAACAAAAAGTTTCGATAGGCAGATGTACTGGAGCGATCCGTTTTTTTGACGTGCCTTCGAGAATGCTGAAATCCCGCAAGGCCGCGAGGATTCCGCGTCCTACCCTGAGGGTGACGGTTGGGCTCCATTCCTGCCCGACCTTTTTAATATGAGAGCTGATCCATGCGACCGTTTCCTCGATCCTGACCGAACCATCCCCCGATCGGGCGACATGGATCAATTCCTCCGTTACGAACTCATACAAGAGCCGGTCACTGCGGGCAGTAATCCAGTAATAGACTGGGTGGAGAATCTCGGGCGCCACGTTTCTGTCTTCGAGCAACCGGGCAATCTTCCACGCATCCGGGGGGTCACCTTGAACGAATCTCGGAATAAAAGCCCGAACCAGCGTGTCCCTGGAACGTGCAAGGGTCTTTTTGCCAAGCAGGCGGCGAGCCTCGGCCCTGGTGTTGTCCCCGTCTATCTCCTCCCAGGAACGCACGAGCATCCGCATGTCTTCCAGAAGGGCTCCGCCTTTCTGGATTCTGGTATTGTATGGTTGACCCGACGCATTCATTTAAAAAGGGGTTCTCCCTGTTATCGTTGCCCGGAATGTTAACTACTTGTAATCATAATAAAAAATTGAATTGAATTGTAACAGATAATCGCCCGGTGTCAACAACTATTCCCATTTTCAGCTATTTTCAATTACTTTCCCTTATTTTCTCCCAAATTGATTCGGATTTTTTCCCCACTCACCTAAGAAACTGATCGTTTCAGATATCTCATACGGCCATCAAGATATCAGCCGGCCGGAAAACCTTTGATAGGTCTGACGTATCCGTTATAAATCAGGCATGCCCAAACCTGTGAGATCTTGTCAATCTATCAAGCCTCTGAAACGGTTCCATGACTGAGATAGCAATTGCCTATTGCGGATTCCTGAAGAGCCCTATTCGAATTCTTTCTACACTAAAATATCCAATGGTAATCCGGCTTTTAACTTATTGATTATTAAAAGTTAACGTTTTAGAAGGGTAAAAACCGGATTAGCAGCTCAGGCATATTTACAACTAAACCTTTCCTTTTTAAATTATTCCCTTTATAATATCCTTGTATTTTTTAATTTGCCCCTTAATTTCCCGTTTTTCTTTATATTGTTAAAGGATATTTGATTAAATGAAACGCTTCATCGATCAAGAATTATTACAATGGAAACACCGTAAGCGACGAAAACCTCTTATGGTCCGTGGCGCCAGACAGGTCGGCAAGACCTATTCCATAAGGTCTTTTGGGGAGAGCCATTTCGATATGTTCGCACTGGCGGACCTGGAACGAAACCCGGAGCTATATCGCATATTTAGCGGTAACTTAGATGCGAAGCAGATCATCGCGGACCTGGAAATCCTCCTCAGGCAGAAAATTCAACCCGGGAAAACCCTGCTTTTTATCGATGAAATCCAGGC
>JAKLQB010000349.1 GCA_022013615.1 Desulfobacterales bacterium
ATGAATTGGAGGAGGGAATATCCTTTGGTGTGCTCCTGCTTTTCTCCGAAGTATGGTGTCATGGGTTCACCGTATGGTTTCATGTCAATAACATCGCATATCTCCCGAGCATAGCGTTTAATAGATTCTTCAGTAGAGATGATGCCTTGATCGCAGTCATAAAGATCTATTATCAATTCCCATCCAAAGGAAGGCGCTTCCAGGCTATCACCATTAGTGATAAAATCATTTTCTTTCAAATCGGTTTTCACAGATAATTTTCCTCTAAAAACGGTGGGATATGGAATGCCCCGGAATGTATCTCCGGGCTATAATACTTTGTCCTTAATTTATTGAGATTGAACCTCTCTGTTATGTTCTTAATATCTATGGTTTTAGGATCTATTGTGTCCGAACAGAATATAGTTGAAAAAAATCCCCCCACATAGGTAGGCACTGGATACAGATAAAAGGAATTATATTGAAAAATATCCTTTAATAATCCGTATGCCTGCCTCTGCTCCTCAGCCTGTATCTGTGTTGATCCTGTTTGGCGAACCATAATGCCCCCGGGGCTCAGCGCATTATATATATCTCGATAAAATTGTTCTGAAAACAGGATCTGAGCCGGGCCCGCAGGATCAGAGGAATCCACGATAATGATGTCATACCTTTCATCTGTTTTACGAATATGATCAGCCCCGTCAGCGATGATTAGATCTGTGCGTCCATCGTCAAAAGCCCCGTTACTAATCAAAGGAAGGTGCTCATTACAGAAACTAATAACTTCAGGATCAATCTCAACGATAGCCGCTTTCTTAACACTATCATGCCTTAATACCTCTCTTAGGACACCACCGTCTCCCCCGCCAATAATCAACACTTTTTGGGGATTGGGGTGGGAAAGCAGGGGTACATGTGTCATCATCTCATGATAGATGAACTCATCTTTCTCTGTAGTCTGTACGATTCCGTCCAGTAAAAGCATCTTTCCGTATTCATAAGTATCGAGAAGCATCATATGCTGAAAATCGGTCTTCAATTCCTGCAGTATCTTTCTGACCCTGTAACGGACTTCCAGGTTCTGCCATTTTTCACTGACCCATTCATTATGTTCTTTCATGGGATTATTCCCCTCTTTACCTCTATGATCTCTATGCGACCGGGTTGGAATTCAGCTTCAAGGATATCCACAGCCCTATGTGGATTAATCCTGCCACAGACAAATACATCGACTGCGGCATATTCAAGTTCCGGCCAGGTATGAATACTTATGTGGGATTCTTTGAGGACAGCTACACCCGAGATGCCGCCATTAGGGGAAAACGTATGAAGATCGATGCTAAGCATGGTTGCACCGCAGGCATCGATAGCCTTGATAAGAATGCTGCGGATCTTAGCAGCATCTGTAAGATATCGCGCATGCCAAAGTTCTGCAAGCAGGTGCATACCCGCATATTTGGTATCACCTTCACGGCCATAGAATTCCTCTTGGGCCATAGGCTCTTTTGCTGTGACTGAAAGGGTTTTCATCGGCGTCCATAAAATCTCCAGAAAATAGTTTATAAGAACTTTTTGCAGCGAACCTTATAAATACCGGGAATAAATAGCCGTCAATTAAGTGCCACAATGTAAGATGGACGATGTATTTATACTATTTTTTCAATAAAATCAAGCAAAAATAAACATACTATTTTAAGTTTTTTGCCACAGATTATATCCTTTGAATGTTCCAAACACGACCAGCCCCACCCGGCCTGCCAGTATCTCCTCGCAAAAAATCAGATGTGGATTGGCGCTGTGAACGTCTTCCCAGAATACAGTCGCAGATCTCAAGGATGTATTCTTCATCATGTTTTGACACGCCTGCCTACACCATTATGCATAACACTTCTTGCCAAAAAAATACTTGGGAGCCGATTAATCTTTACAAAAATTATGGAATTGAGCATGAAATTTCAAGCAGTTATTTTCACAGAAAGAAACCTTAACTTTTTCGGGCCATGAAAGAATTGAAAGAGGGTCGCCTATGTTGCTGATATCCATAGAAATGATCCGGAATTAGGAGATCATATTGGCCCTATAGTGGCATTGTTGAGGTCAAAAGGAGGGGTTTCAGCAGGCGCATATGGCGAGAGCAAAGTGACACTACATTCCGGGGCACGTTTGGCATATAACCCACAGGTGCCATAAGCGCGGGTTCCTGCTCAAATTTGCAAGGAACCAGAGGCGTTGACTCTGATAGCTTGGCGCGACGCCAAATCCACAACCACTCAAAATTCGAATCCAATCCGCACTTTTTGCCGGTTTTCACCTGGAATTTCAAGAAATCTTTCTGATTTATTTAATTGACACTTAAGATTTACACGGTATAATTGAAATATGATTTCAAGGTCTCTAAATCTTCCGTTCAAAAAAAATAGTTTGTTTCTCTTCGGTCCAAGACAGGTGGGCAAGAGTACGCTGGTCCGTCATCTGCTCACCGATGAGGTTTATCTTGAGCTTGATCTGTTAAAAACTGACGTTTTATTAAAGTATAAGACCAACCCCAGTCAACTGAGAAGAGAGTGCGAATTTTTGGCAAAGGAAAAAGATACATTTTATGTTTTTGTTGACGAAATTCAAAAATGCCCTGAACTCTTAAATGAGGTGCATTATCTCATCGAGAAATTCGAGAAAAAAATCCTGTTTATCTTAACCGGTTCGAGTGCACGAAAACTAAAAAAAGCTTCTGTAAATATGTTAGCCGGAAGGGCTTGGCAATTTTTTCTATTTCCATTCACTCATGTTGAGCTTGGCGAAACATTTAATATTGGCGACGCATTAACCAGGGGAACGCTTCCACCCGTAATTGGTGAGTCTACTGAAGATGCCTTCCGCACGCTGGGTTCGTATGCGCAGACCTATCTCAAAGAAGAAATCCTTGACGAGGCTATTGTCAGAAACATCGGTGCATTTAGTCGGTTTATGGACATTGCGGCCGACCAGAGCGGCAAAATTGTAAATTATACAACTATCGCTCGTGATACCGGAGTGAGTAGCAATACCGTGAAAGGCTATTACCAGATTCTAGAAGACACTCTCATTGCATTAAAACTGGAGCCTTACCTGAAAAGCGCACGTAAACGGCTAACTATGCATCCTAAATATTATCTGTTTGATGTTGGCCTTATAAATTCCATCTGCGGGAGGATTTCCCCATCTTCTGTTCAGGGGACCACCACCTATGGGATGTCGTTTGAACATTTTGTGATACTTGAAACTTACCGCCTGATTCATTATGCTGAGAAGCCTTATCGGATATATCACTGGCGCTCTTCCCACGGAGCTGAGGTAGATATGATCATAGAGACAGCAGATGTTTTGTGGGCAATTGAAATTAAATCTAATCCCGTAGTTAAATCAGGAAATCTAACCGGCCTGAGATCTTTTATGGACGATCACCCCAATGCCACATCGCTATGTGTATCTACCTGCGACACACCATACCTGACAGGTGCGGTCCCGGTAATCCCATGGAAAACATTATTCGGAAAAGATTTTTTAAATCTTGTTTAGCAATCATTCGAAGAAAATGTTGTAAAATAACACTTTTCTCACAAGAATTAGTCAATAGTCAATCGCCCTGTTCTTTGCGTTTCTGCGTGATATACAATCCTTAAATCCCTAAATTATCATTCTATTTATATATTTATGCCCGTCCCCCATTCTTACACAAGCGGGGCGATAGAAAAGCCAAAGATTTCGAAGTGGGTATCAAATGCAAAGGCTGTTTTAAGTTTATTTATTTCCATGACTGCAAAACTGGTACAGTCGGTATATGAAAATTCCTGATCTTGATATTTCTTAAAAATCGCCCAGGCCCTTCTTTCTATTTCCCGATCAACGATTATGGTCTCCAACTGATCACTTTTTCTTATTTCGTCTCCAAAGGTTATAGACGCTTTAGAACCCAGCTTCCTTTTAAGCCTGGTATAGGTCT
Source organism: Desulfobacterales bacterium (assembly GCA_022013615.1). Next base: position 3,962 of record JAKLQB010000349.1, read on the forward strand.
CATCCAAAACAAAGTTGGTTGTTAGCAATGGATGACGGAATTTAAGGAGTTTTCGAAAGTAGGTTGCGGCCCTTGAATGATATTGATCACTTTTATCCGTAATAGCTATGAATACGCCGGTATCTACAAACTGTTTATCCATTACGATAAATCTCCTCATCGTGTTTCACAGAACCCCAAAAGTCTCCACTTTCTCCTAAGGCGATGATTTTACTGAGGGGATTAACCTTTTCCTTCGATGATATCTTTGACAGGTATTCGGATATTGCCTGACGAACAATCTGCGCCATGGGTATTTTTCCCTCAATAGAGACTTTGTTGAGCATTTGGTGCTGCTCTTCAGTCAAATAGATCTGAGTTCTCACCTTTGTCATTTTAAATCCTCCATGCTATTTATACATTAAAATATTATCATATGTAATGTATATTTACAACCTTTATCGACTTCTTAGGCTAAAACTAACAGAAAAGCTGGATTACCTTGAAGGTTTGGTTGAGTGGGGGAAATTTGATGGTTTCTAAAAAGTCGTCACTCCGGTGAAAACCGGAGTCCAGAAGCTCTGTAACCAATTGAAAAAACTGGATTCCGGCTTTCGCCGGAATGACAAAAAATGGTGCTTTTCGACTTTTTGCTAGCTCATCATTTATATTGAGGAATATTCCACAGGCAGGTAATACTTTAAGTAAGATTTTTTTGAGGTGTTAGCCATGCCAAGGGTAACCAGTAAGGGAAAGGTAACCATTCCCCATCAGATCCGGTCAATTCTGAGCATCAGATCCGGGGATGAAATTATTTTCGAAATAGACGAAGCAAAGGTTGTTCTCAAAAAAAAGAGCGCTTCAATCGAAAATCTGAAGAAATATGTGGGCTTTCTTACCCATCTGAATGGGAAGAAAACCGACGAGATCATTGACGAACTACGTGGAGAGGCTAATGATTTTGGTCGTTGATACGAAGATACTACTTGATATCTTGATTCCTAACACAGCATATCTTCAATCCTCTCTGAGCTGCCTGTTAAGTATAGGCCAGGATGATGAGCTTACTATTTGTGAGGCGGTATATGCCTGAATTAGGATCTCAATTCTTATCTTCTCAGGATCTTAATAGGTTTCTGCACGACACAGCAATTAGACTGGTTTCCTCAAATGAAAAATCACTTATCATATTTTCAGGGCCTCAATATCGTGAACCCCTAAGGCTCCTGCTATCTGCGGTGAAATACAATCGTCAATCGCCCTGTTCTTTGCGTTTCTGCGTGATATACAATCCCTAAATCCCTAAATTATCATTCTATTTATATATTTATGCCCGTCCCCCATTCCCTCCCCCATTCCCACACTGTGAAAGCGGTTGTTATGTGCCGTAATCAAATGCTGTATGAAATGAACAGGTGCTTCTTTGAGAAGAAGAACGAGGAAGGA
>JAKLQB010000350.1 GCA_022013615.1 Desulfobacterales bacterium
CACTTTAGTTCACTTTAGTCACTTTAGATCACTTATGGCCAAGTAATTACTCAACTGGTAGAACCTTATTATGGTACCACTACCCGAGGTAGTGGTTTAGGCCGATTATTCAATGATAACAAAATCCCCAACCCGCAACCCGCAACCCACAACCCGCAACTCACAACTCACAACCCGTAACCCGCAACCCGTAACTCGCAACCCGACCTCCCGTCTTATAGAAAAGGCCAAACATTTAGGGTTTCTCGCCGTAGGTTTTTCTCGACCAGAGAGGCCTATGTTCTTTGACCAGTTTTGCGAATGGATTGCTGCTGACAAACAGGGAGACATGCGCTGGATAGGAAGGCATCTGGATCTAAGAGAAAACCCCAAAATGCTGCTTGAAGGTTGTCAAACCATAGTATCTCTGGCATATCCCTATTCTTCAAAGAAGCCCTGCACACCGGATGGATTTACTACTGCAAGGTACACTGAGCCAAAAAAAACCGATTATCATGATCAATTGAGGGGGTTAGGCCGAAGGCTATCGCGAATTATAGTCGAGGAGTATCCGGAAAGCAGGATAAGGACCTGTGTTGATTCGGCCCCCATTCTTGAGAGAAGTTTTGCCTATGCATCGGGCGTGGGGTTCATCGGAAAGAACAATATGTTCATTATCCCAGGGCACGGATCCTATGTCTTCCTTATGGAGATCTTGACAACTGCTTCTTTGCCCCTCTCGAAAAACAAACCCGTTAAGAGCCAATGCGGTACCTGTACCCAATGTTTAGATGCCTGTCCCACTGGAGCCTTAGAGTCCCCCTTCTCCCTGAATACCTCCAAATGTTTATCTTACTTGACCATTGAGTGCCGCAGTGCAGTTGACAGTAAAGCGGGCAGATACATGGATAACTGCTTTTTTGGATGCGATGTATGTCAGGAGGTGTGCCCGTTTAATACGGAAAGTTATTCAAGGGATTTTTCGCTTCCTTCGACAGATGAGATCCTAAGTATGGAGGCAGAGTGTTTTGAAGAGCAATTTGGTAAAACGGCCTTTGCCCGTGCAGGCCTCGGAAAGATAAAAAGCAATATCAAAGCGATCAGATCCGCCGTTGTTCAGTGACAATGAAAAGGCCCCGATGTACTTAATGTACACAGGGGCCTAACCTGGTCACAACCCTGGAATGGTCAAGCTGGACGCACCTTGGCCGCCTCCGGGCCTTTTTTGCCCTCCGATGCTTCATACTCTACCGTCTGACCTTCCCGAAGGGCACGGAAGCCTTCCATTTCAATGTTTGAGTGATGGACGAACAGGTCTTCCCCACCGTCCTCGGGAGTGATAAAACCGTAACCTTTCCGGTCACTGAACCATTTCACTGTACCTTTTGCCATGTATGTTCCTCCATTGCGAGGCTCTTAACCTCAAAACTGCCCTCGTCTTTCAAATGGAATGTGCCCTGAGGGACATAGCGCACATCCCATGCCTACGAAGGTAAGTAAACCGAATTCAACAGAAAAAGTCAACAGATCTTTCTATCTTTCTATGCCTTGCATTTATTGCATTATTTGTATAATGATACGGTGCATGAATCGTATAAAGGCCGTAGGGTTTGATCTTTTCAACACCCTGATTACCGTGGAGCCACATGCTCTTGATGATGCAGAAAACCGCTTGACCCGCAGTTTGCAGCAAAGCGGCCTCGCTCTGGAGCACGAACCATTCAAACAGGCCCATCGGGAAGCCGCTTTGCGGTTTATCAGGGAGACCGAGCGAGACGGCAGGGAGACGCATAACCGGTTCTGGGTCAGCGCCGCACTACAGAGCCAGGGATACAATGTGCCGCCGGATGACCCCCGGATCGCCATAGCGGTTGATGCCTATTTCTCAGCCTTTCTTCCATACTGCCACTTAATCCCCGGAACCAGCGAAATGCTCAGCAAACTCAAGGGACTCTACCGCTTAGGGCTGCTTTCCAATTTTACTCATGCACCCGCTGCAAAGGAGATCATTGATGGGGTGGGCCTTGCCTCCCTATTTGATGTAGTGCTCATATCCGGTGATCTGGGCTATCGAAAACCTCATCCTTTGGTCTTTCGTCGACTCATTGAACAACTAAGGGTGGAAAAGGATGAAATTCTTTATGTCGGCGATGATCCGGAGCCTGATATCACCGGTGCCCAGCGTGCCGGGTTACAGCCCGTGTGGACAACTTATGTTCGGGACCGAAATATACCACCTGCACCGGGTGTCCTCTCCAGATCCTCCGGGAAGGTGGATTGCAATGTACCAAGAATTTCCACATGGAAAGAGCTGATGACACTTTTAGAAGATGAACATTCCAATTGGGGCGAAGCCCCTAAGTTCTAAAACTGGGGAAGATTACGGTCCACGAATGACCGTATGGCGATTGGGTATTCAGGGGTGAGGCTGGAGCCGCTATGATCTGCTCCCTTTGCCACGAAGAGTTCGGCTCTGCCACCAGGAAAGCTGTCCCTGACCCTCCAGGCGTGGTGAAGCGGAAAATTCTGATCTTCGTCCCCGTGGATGATAAGGACCGGGATATCGAGATCAGGTGCCAACCGGGCAGGGCTAACACTATCCATTCTGAATCTGTAAAGGATGTCCATACACAACACTACCATGGGCGCAAAGAAGATCCCGAAAAACCTGTTGTAGCCGCGATACAGGCTTAGCAGGGCCTCCTTGGTTCGAGCATAGCACCCCTCGAGAAACAGGAGCCTTATACGATCAGGATTTAGGCTGGCTGCAATGATAGCGCCCGCAGCGCCGGCCGAATGGCCATAAAGAAGAACCGGTTCATCAATCCATTTTAACACAGCCTCTATGTCCTCAGCAAAACGGAATGCATTCATAAAGGGGTGGCGGGTGGAGCCCCCGTGATCCCTGGCACTGTGCATAACAGTTGTAAATCCCATCTCAGCAAAGATCCTGGCCCTTGAAACCATACGATCCCTGTTTCTGCTCCAGCCGTGGGCCAGCAACACAACCCCTCTTGATCGCCCTTCAGGCTCAATCCGCCAAACCTCTAATGAGCCGCCGCCTGCTGTGGGAATGCGAATATCAATGACCTGACCCCAATTCGGGATGTCTTTGACCGGATCTCGAGGAATTTGGTGGACAATATAGGTGAAAAAGAGGGTCAGAAGAAGGTAGGCGAAGACAACTCCGATGATTAGATATATCAACATTATATGCCTCTGATTGATTTTCTTCTTGTAATTTTGATTCTTTTAGTTTAAATTGAGCGGATTATTTGATCCAGATGGAACTATCAAACTTTACTGAACTTAAGCACTTTTAGCCGAGTTGGCAGGGCGCATATTTCATGGAACAAGTTCTACTCCTCAATATCACCTATGAACCATTAAAGGTTATCAATTGGAAAAGGGCAATCACCTTATTCCTGCTCGGTAAGGTGGAGGTTCTTGAGGAATATGGCCAGGAAATCCACTCGGTCAGCTTCGTCATTAAATTGCCTTCGGTGGTCCGGCTACTTCGGATGGTAAAAAGACCAAATTCTCCGATAAAATTCTCAAGACAGAACATCTACGCAAGGGATAAATACCGGTGCCAGTACTGCGGGACTAAATTCCCTTCCGAAGAACTTAACTATGATCACATCATACCCAAATCCAGAGGGGGAAAGACTGAATGGACCAACATTGTGACCTGCTGTATCCAGTGCAACAGGAAAAAAGGAGGCCGTACCCCCAGGGAAGCGAGTATGAAGCTGGTCCGCAAACCCATACGTCCTACATGGCTCCCAGCCTTGAAGATAACCATTGGATACCGGGAAGTTCCGCACTCCTGGCGAGATTATCTGTACTGGAATGTTGAGCTGGTGGAGTAGAAGGATTATTTGATAGCTGCGGCGATCCTATCTGCAGTCTGCTTTATGGCTTCCATGTC
>JAKLQB010000351.1 GCA_022013615.1 Desulfobacterales bacterium
AAACCGATGAATTTTGCTATTTGTCCAAAATAAAACAAGCCCAAGAAGCGTACTTCGAAATTGCAAAACGATGGTGTGAAAGTCAACACAGCGAGTTTATGGGATAAGCCCCAGCGGCTTATCCGTTGAGAGAGTAAGACCGACCGGAGGAGAACATGCAGGAAGTTGTCATTGCAGGCTACTTGAGAACAGCCCAGTCCAGATCCAGGCCGGGTGATCCCGGTCGCGACTGGTTCCACAAATTGCGAGCCGATGAACTGTTAGCAAAGCTCATCCCGGAGCTCCTCCTGAGGTCAGGAATTGATTCGGATGGAATCGATGATTTTCTGGTAGGGTCTGCAATGGGGGTGAGCGAACAATGGACATACGGAGGACGGACTCCTATTTTTCTGGCCAATCTCTCCGAGAAAATCCCGGCAAAATTTTTGGATCAGCAGTGCGGTTCCAGCATGGCGGCAGTTCATATAGGATTTATGGAGATCGCCACTGGCTTTGCGGATATCGTACTTGCAGGGGGTATGGAACATATGACACGTGTTCCGATGGGCCCCACTCTTTTAAATAACGGCACCATTTCATTCAATTCGAGGCTTTACACCGATAGTTGCTATAAAGATTGGGACATGGAAACGACTATGAACATGGGACTTACCGCCGAAAAGCTGTTTTCTAAGACACAGTTTACGCGTGAAGATCTGGATAGCTGGGGAGTTCGTTCCCACCAAAAGGCGGTCTTGGCCCGAAAAAAAGGTTTTTTTAAAGGAGAAATTTTTCCAGTTGAGGCCAAGCAGTCCGACGGATCTTTAATGGTTGTCGATCGCGATCAGGCTGTCCGGGAAGATGTTACTTTAAACGATATGCTTAAGCTGAAACCGGTTTTTAAGCCTGATGGAGTCATTACTGCCGGAAATTCTTCTCCCTTGAATGCCGGTGCGAGTTGCATGGTTCTCATGTCAAAGACAATAGCTGAAAAAAAAGGCATCAACCCGCTATCTGCCATTCGTTCTATCGGGTTCGCAGGTGTGGATCCTACGATCATGGGTACAGGTCCTGTTCCTGCTATTGAGATGGCTTTGAAAAAAGGCGGATTAGAGGTCCGAGATATCGATTTCTGGGAAATTAATGAGGCCTTCAGTATCGTAGTCCTAAATTGCATTAAAGAACTTGGAATCGAATCTGCTCATGTGAATATCATGGGAGGAGCTATCGCACTTGGGCATCCGATGGGAGCCACCGGAATCCGGATTGTGGGAACATTGGCCAGGATCTTACACGAAAAAGGTGGGCGCTATGGATGTGCCGCAGCCTGTATCGGCGGAGGCCAGGGCATAGCTACAATTATTGAAAATATCACTTAAGGACTTAGAATAAACTCATGTATGGATTCTACAACCGAATTTTAAAAATTGACCTTAGCAAAAAGTCTTTTGGCATCGATACTGTCGGTGATGAAATACTCAAAAAGTATCTTGGGGGTAAAGGCCTGGCTTCCTATCTGTTGTATGAACTCAATCCTCCAGGCGTTGACCCGTTAGATCCCGCCAATTCCTTGATCTTTGCAACAGGCCCGGTTACCGGGAGCGCTATCTGGGGGTCGTGTCGCTACGGTGTCTTCACCAAGTCACCTCAGACCGGGTTTTATTCTGAATCATACGCCGGTGGCAAGGTGCCCGAGGCCATTGATTCGACCGGGTTTGATGCCATTGTCATTCAGGGGCAAAGTGCTGTGCCAACAGTCCTTGTAATTCATCCGGAAGGTGTGGATTTTCACGAGGCCGGCGACATCTGGGGAATGGACACGTTTCAGGCGGAAGACGCGGTGCTTGAGCGGTTTGGCAAGTCCGGTGAGGGCTTCAAACGATCTGGCGCTGTGGTCATAGGTCCAGCCGGTGAAAACCTTGTTCGTTTTGCGGTTATTGAAAATGATTACTGGCGTTCTGCTGGGAGGACCGGTGTGGGCGCTGTCATGGGTTCAAAACGTATCAAGTCTGTAGTTTTCCAGGGTGACCGGAAACGTTCGCTCTACGATGAGGATACGGTACGTGCCTTTTCCAAGAAAGTCAGTCTGGAAGGCAAAGACAATCCTGGTGCAAAGGCATATAAAAGCATGGGTACGACCATGATGGTTAGAATCGTAAACGATGCTGGGGCGTTTCCCACCCGTTACTGGTCAGAGGGAAAATGCGAGCACTGGGAAAAGATAAACGCCGAAGCCCTTCACGAACGTTGTCAGGTTACGCCCCGCGCCTGCCTCAAATGTTTTTTGGCGTGCGGACGTATGACTACTGTGAAGCAAGGGCGTCACGCCGGACTAAAGCTGGAGGGTCCGGAGTATGAGACGATTTATGCCTTTGGGGGACTCTGCCTCATCGACAGCATTGAGGAAATCGCCTACCTGAATGATATATGTGATCGTTTGGGCATGGATACTATCTCTGCCGGGAATCTATGCGCCTTTGCTATTGAGGCGGCAAGAAGAGGAAAGATTGATTATAAGATTGCTTATGGTGATGTTGACGCCATTGCTGAACTGCTCAATAAGATCGCAAATCCCCCCAACCCCCCTTTGCCAAAGGGGGGTGAAGGGGGGATTTTCCCCGTTAACAAAGTGGGGTTGGGGGGATTTTCCCTTTTAGCAAAGGGGGGCAGGGGGGATTTCGAAGATATCGGTGATGTCCTGGCCCGAGGAATTAAATTTGCCGCCAGAGAATGGGACCTGGAAGATATCGCTGTTCACGTCAAGGGCCTGGAGCCGCCCGGATATGATCCCCGTGTGCTTAAAGGGATGGGTCTGGGATATGCCACCTCTGACAGGGGTGCATGTCACCTCAGGGCAACGTTTTATAAGCCTGAGTTGAGCGGTATGATAGATCCCGATGTGATTGAGGGTAAGGCAGAACTTTTTGTGGACTTTGAGGATCGTTTGACCCTTTTCGATGCCCTCATACTCTGCCGCTTTTATCGCGATCTATATCCCTGGGAACAACTCAAGGAGATCATACATTCGGTGACAGGATTAGATGTTGATCAAAAGACCCTTCAAGAAAAGGCCGGGGCCATATCAGACATTGTGCGCCGTTTTAACCTACGTGAGGGCATGAAACCTGAAGATGAGCGTCTGCCAAAAAGCCTTCACCGCAAATTAGAAAAGACAGGAGACATCATAGCAGAACAAGAACTCGACCATATGCT
>JAKLQB010000352.1 GCA_022013615.1 Desulfobacterales bacterium
AGGATTCATTAGGGCATCGCGATTCACTATCTAACACGCATAGCAGAGCTGGGACCATCCCGCTACTGCGGGAAGGTCCCCGACTTACCAAAGGATCTGTTTGGTCTTTAGTATCTTCATATGATTCACCTGCGAGTCCTCCAATGAGAATACCCTTTTGACTATTTCAGCAGGTCTTGCTTCAGGGCCGGTTGTGTGTCTCACAGTTAATTTTATTCCATTTGGTGAAAAACGGACCATAGACTTGACCAGGGCCCTGACATTAATTTCATGGTCGCCTTTTTTGCTCATTTTGACAACAGGAAAATAATCGGATTTGAGAAACCTTTTCAAATCAGGCTCGTTCAACTCAGTCTCGTTCAGGGTTACGATAAAATGGCTTTCCTTTAACCGCTGCTTTTTTTTGCCGGGGGTGATCTCTTTAACCGAGGTAACGGTGATACCGGGAGGCAACTGTCGATTGATACGGTTTCTCAAAAAAGATGTGTCCGTATATTCAGCAAGTTCAACATCCGCAGTTTCCTGCATACTTTCGGTTCCGACAGGCAAAGCACAGCCAAACACCACTTTGGGCATTGGATGAAACCCCCTGGAGTAGACCAGGTTCAACCCTGCCCTTCTGAAGGCCCTGAAAAAAACACGAACAAGTTCCAGGTGGCCAAGATACTTAGCGTGATTCAGCTTTGTAAAGGTCAGGCGGTACTTCTTTGACGGCAAAGCAATAGTTTCATGGGTGGGTTTCTCAAGGCTGCGCGGGATAGTCCAATCCCTAAATACGATTGGGTCAACAGTTTTGTGGTCGCAAACACCGCATTCGATGCATGTTTCCCTGCAATCCGGGGTCCATTCTTCTCGTTGTGCTCTTTTCCATTCTTTTTTGAGAAAGCCCTTGGTGACCCCTGATCTGATATGGTCCCATGGTAATACTTCATCAATGGTCTTTCACGGTAGAGATAGAAACAGGGGTCTATCCCTGTTCGGTTGAATGCCTCTTCCCAGATTCCCTTGTGAAAATGCTCTCCCCAGGCGTCAAACCTGGCGCCCAGTTTCCATGCCTCTATAAGGACCTCTGTCAATCTCCTGTCCCCCCTTGAGAAAATACCCTCCAACCAGCTCAATTCAGACTGATTCCACTTGACCCTGATACGGGATCCTTTGAGGCCTTCCTGGATTAACTGTATTCGTCTCCGGCTTTCTTCCAGCGGGATCTGGGGTCGCCACATGAATGGGGTGTGCGATTTGGGCACAAAGGTAGAAACACTGACATTCAGCTTGGCACGTTTCCCCCTCTTTCCGGCGAGTTTTGCAACTTTCCTGGCCAGGTCGATGATATCCTGGATGTCCCCATCAGTTTCAAAGGGAAGGCCTATCATAAAGTAAAGCTTGATCAAATTCCATCCAGCGCCATAGACCGCATTAGCAGTTTCCAGAATATCTTTTGTTGTTAACCCTTTGTTAATGATCCTTCTCAATCTGTCATTACCTGCCTCTGGCGCTAAGGTGAAGCCTGTTTTTCGCACCCTTTTTATCTGTTTCATAAACGATGGGTCAAGACTGTCAATTCTCAATGAAGGAAAGCTTATTGCGACTTGTTTCCTGGCCTGCCTGTCCATAAGGGCCTCAAGAAGCGGAACAATAGAGGAATAATCCCCAGAGCTCAATGACAACAGAGAAAGTTCTTCGTGACCCGTGAGTTCAAGAACTTTATCCGCTTTATCAAGGATGGATTCAGGACTTCGTTCTCGCACCGGACGATATATCATGCCTGCCTGGCAGAACCGGCAACCACGCGTGCACCCCCGGCAAATCTCTAAGACTGCACGATCATGAACCAATTCGGTAAAGGGGACAATTTGACGGACTGGATAGGGATATTTATCAATATCTTGTAAAATGGCCTTTTCTACGTTTGGGTAATCGGAAATCAACGGCTCGATTGTCTCGACAGGCCCTTCCGGATTGTAATGGATAGAAAAACAGGATGGAACGTAAACACCCTTTATGCGGTATAAGCGAGAGAGCAGTTCATTCTTGCTTCTTATCTTTTCTTTTTTTGCTTCACGGACCACTTCACATACTTTAAGCGTTGCTTCCTCGCCATCCCCGATCACCATTAGGTCAAAGACTTCAGCAACAGGCTCCGGGTTAAAGCATGCAGGCCCACCAGCAATTATAAGGGGGCTTACATCAGTTCTTTGACTGGCATGAAATGGTATACCGGCAAGATCAAGTATGTTTAATACATTGGTGTAGGAAAGCTCATGTTGAAGGCTGAAACCAACGATATCAAAGCTCGATAGCGCACGATTAGATTCCAGTGAGGTGGCAGGGATCTTTTGAACCCTTAGTTTCTTCTCTAAATCAGGCCAGGGAGAAAATGCCCTTTCAGCTACCAACCAATCCTGGCTGTTAAGGATATTGTAGAGGATCTTCAGCCCTAAGTGGGACATACCCACATCGTAGACGTCGGGAAAAACAAGCGCAATAGAAACGTCCGTGAGGGCAGGATTTTTCTTGATAGTATTGACTTCATTTCCAAGGTAGCGACTCGGACGACTGATATCTAAAAACCAGTGCTGGTCTAACATAGCTATTTCCCTATTGTCGTAGAGCTTTCGTTGCAGCACATCTGAGCAGTTACTATTGATATCTCTCGGAAATTCTACAACTTATTGAGGATATAAGGGGGAGACAGGGAGCAATATACTTACCTCGGCGCCCCCTTCAGAATGATTTTTAGCAAAGACTTCTCCCTGAAGCCCTTCTAATATTCTTTTCACAATAGCCAGTCCCAGGCCAGAGCCTTCTTCTTTGGTAGTAAAGAAGGGAATAAAAGCCTTGCTTAGAACCCTGTCATCGAAACCGCTGCCTGTGTCGCGGACAATAATTTTTACGCGTTTCCGATCGGGTCGGGACACATCTGAGTTAAGATGCGTGACGACGTAAAATGAGCCTCCTTCAGGCATAGCCTGGCAGGCATTTAAGAAGAGATTCCACAGCACCTGTTTGAGCTGTTCAGGATCAGACTCCAGCCTTATGGGATCACAAAAATCCGTGAAGACACCCATCTTTCCATTCCAATGATGGCTGTTCTTAAAGAGTTCCAGGGATTCAAGGATTTCCCGGTGCAAATCAAATTCTTGAAAATTTGCCTTTTTTGGCCTGGCAAAAAGTAGAAAATTGCTTAACAGACGGTTCAGCCGGCTGATTTCTCTCGATATTATATCCATAAGCCGGCTGTTGACATCATTTTCGCTCAGCCCATCCCTTAACATTTGGATCGATCCGCTGATAGAAGCCATAGGATTTCTAATCTCATGGGCGATTCCTGCCGCAAATTCACCGACCAGAGCAAGGCCTTCTACCTTTTTCATTTCTTCTTCGATTTCCATAATTTCCGTCATATCCTGGAATATTAGGACATGGCCCTTTTGCTCTGCCTGCTGAAGCCGAAGGGGAGAGATGGAAAGGCGAAGGTGACTCTTTCCGCCGGTCGATTTTAAATATGAAAGATCAATAAATGGAGGAAGCTTCTTAGCTGTTTGTAATGAAGTGTGTTGAACACCGGGCAGTTTGTTTTTGAGAAAGGGAAGTACCTGATCTATTTGCCTACCAGAAACCTGAGCGTTCTTGATACCGAAAATTTCCTCGGCAGCCGGGTTAAAAAGAAAGATTCTGTTTTGACCATCCAGCACAATGAGACCCGAGGTAATGCTATTGATGATACTTTCGTTAAGCACCTCCAGCTCGTCGATATCAACCTGTTTAGCTTTTAATTCGACACGGCTTTTTCTTGCCTGTTCAGACAGGTAACTGCTGAGATAAGCTACCAGATAGAACCCTGCAATATTAACTAAAATCAGAAAAAAAATGTAAGGGCTCTGATATTGTAAAGCATATGGCTCCGGGGCACCTAAAGGGTGAATAACCCCATAGTAGTGGAGATCCAGCAAAAGCCCATACAGAATGCTGCTACTGGAAGCAATTACCATTGCTCCTTTTCGGTAAACAATGATGCTCCCGTTAATAATGGTCAGTATATAGAGAAAGGAAAATATACTTCCTATACCGCCTGTAACGTAGATGATGGCCGTGACAATAAAGGTGTCCGCCAGAAGCTGAGTGTAGGCAAGCCAAACGAGGTTCTTTGAATATTTAAAAATAATTGTATATATAAAAGTGAGAAAATAGACAGCAGCGACCAGCAGAAAGTGGGAAGTCTGAATAAACCCGAAATAAGTCTGGGTCTGCTTGATCTGGATGAATATGGAAGCACCTAAAAGAAGGGAAACAAAAAGCAATCTCAGGAACATGAGGGCCTTAAGGCGCCCGGAGAGTTCTGATTGGGAAATTTGCAGGTTGGACTTGGTCATATCGACGGGATGAACATAGGGGCTTCGCCCCAATTGGAATGTTGGCCTGCCCTGGTGCAATTTGTTGTTGATTTGACGTATGTCATTGCAATTCAAATTTGATTTAAGACTCAGAGTGTTGAGTAGCGGTCTGGGCCAGGGAATAATGGAACGATGGAACAATGGGTTTTGGGAAAATGGGGAAATGGAATATTGGCAATATTCCTCTTGAAAATATAGTAAAAAGTATGCATAAAAAGATAAATTCCTTTAAACACCAATCCCGCCAGAGACGGGATCTTCGACTTTCCACTATTCCATCATTCCATTATTCCATGTGTGAGGCAAAATCACAAACCTCAATAAATACATATAATTTTCCCGCCGTCGGCGGGATAGAATTTCCGAGACGTTATCCACCCATTGCCGCAGCCATCTGGAAGATGGGCAGATACATTGCGATGACCAGTCCGCCTATGGCACCACCAAGGAATACCATTAGCAAGGGCTCCAACATGGAGGTAAGGGCTTCAACTGCAGCGTCTACTTCGTCATCATAAAAATCGGCGATTTTATTGAGCATTGTATCAAGGGCACCCGTAGCCTCTCCTACGGAGATCATCTGTACGACCATGCGGGGAAATATTTCAGCTTCCGAAAGTGGTTCGGCAATTGTTTGACCTTCAGCGATGCTTGAACGGACCTCATAAATAATTTCCTCCAGGACAACGTTGCCCGATGTCTTGGCCACTATTTCAAGGGCATCCAGGATAGGCACACCGCTGCTGATCATGGTGCCAAGGGTTCTTGTGAATCGCGCCACAGCGGATTTTTTTAGCAAATTGCCAAACACTGGCAGCTTCAAGGCCAGGGCATCAGTCTGTTTTCTTCCCTTTTTCGTGTTTCTGTATTTTTTAAAAGCGAAGACAAACACTATGAAGGCACCGATTACATAATGTATGTTTCCCTTTAAAAAATCACTCATGTTAACAACAATTTGGGTGGGAACAGGGAGTGCCTTTCCGAAGCTTGAAAACATCTCTTGAAAAACGGGAATAACAAAAATCAGAATAACTGCAATGACTAACACGGCTATTGCAACAACAATGATTGGATAGGTCATGGCACCTTTGATCCGGGTCTTGAGCTTCTCTGCCTTTTCTATGTAAGCGGCAAGGCGTTGCAAAATGGTGTCAAGGATACCCCCAATTTCTCCAGCAGCCACAAGATTAACGTAAAGACCGTCAAACACCTTTGGGTGTTTCTTCAGGGCTTCTGCCAGACTGGAACCCCCTTCCACATCCTTTGTGACTCTCTTAATAACATTTTGGAAAGTCTTGTTCTCTGTTTGCTCAGCAAGAATAGTGAGCCCTTGGACAAGGGGAAGGCCCGCATCAATCATTGTAGAGAACTGGCGGGTAAATATGACAACATCCTTGGCGGTGATCTTGGGCTGGAAAAAGGCGACATTTTCAAAAAGATCTTTCGGCTTGACCTTTATCTTTTTGATGGTTAGGCTGCGCCGCTTTAGTTGAAGTTGTGCTATCCTTTCATCTGCTGCTTCCAGTTCACCTTTTAGAATTTTCCCTTTTTTTGTTTCTGCAACCCACTTATAAACTGGCATTATAATCCTCCTAAAGCCCTTTTGTTACTAGGAGGCTGTCCGAGAATGGCTATTTTCCCTCCCGCTACTAGCGGGACGTCAGGCTCAAATTATAATCCTCGAAATACTTAAATGTATTCCTGTGGTTATAATTTTCGCCTTCCTTGATCTTGGAAAAAATATCTCATTCTCAAACAGCCTCCTACCATCTTATTGAAAAATGATCCCGCGATGCGCGGGATTAGATGTTCGATATCTCTGTCTTTCTTACACCGTTCGCGGCCATAAATTTTTCCAGCGTCTCATAGGGCTGTGCACCAACTAATTTATCCTGATTGATCACGAATGTCGGAACGGCCGTAATCCCCCTCGCTTTCGAAATTGCCCAATCCTCATCCACCGGATCCTTGAAGGCCCTTGTCGAAAGAACGGCCTCTGCCTCCTCTCGAGGGAGTCCGACCGATACAGCCAAATCTAAAAGCACCGGAATTTTTGCGATGTTTTTACCATCTACAAAGTATGCTTTGAAAGCCGCCATATGAAATGCATCCCCCCTGTTTTTTGATTCGGCCCAGCTCCCCAATTCCTGGGCAAGACGGCTGTTATAGGTTTTTCTTCTCTCCCCGAAAGGGAGTCCCAGTTCCGCAGCTTTGTTTTTCAATCGGTGCATAATTTGATTTACATCTACGGGGTGATTTTCAAAGAGCTTTTCAAGAGAAAGCCCTTCCTCCGGCGTGTCCGGGTGAAGGGGAAAAGCCCGCCACCGAACCGCGATGGCGTATTCATTTTTGAGCTGTTCGATACTCCCGGTAACGAAGTAGCACCACGGTCAGATGTAATCGGAAAATATCTCGAGTGTTAAAGGTATTGGCATGTCTCATCCTCTCTGTGTGAAAAGGGGTCTCCCATTAAAATATTTTTTCCATTTTCCAGTGAACTGTACTTTATATTTTTCATTCATTGCCGTTTTTATCTTGTTTATGATCCCGAAACAGACCGGTAAAAAGGCTGAAGGTCGCACCCGCGATCGGTTTGATATGGCTGACCCGGAAGATGAGATCTCGATGGAGGATCGGTTCCACGGGCCGGACCTCTTTGAACTTTCGAAGAAAGATGCCGGCGGCAACCAGACGCACGAGTCCTGAAATCAGGAATATCGCGTGTAGAATGAAAAGTGGCTCCCAGCTCCAGGGTCCTATAGATAAGCTCCGGGGCAAATGACCGGCGGCATACCCACCCAAA
>JAKLQB010000353.1 GCA_022013615.1 Desulfobacterales bacterium
ATAGAAAAGAAGATGGTAAAGACTATATGACCATCAAAGTTGAGCGCAGCGAAGGTGTTGACAAGAGCCAGGACGTTGAACTGAGCAAAGGATAAGCGCACAAATCAAGAAAGAGATCCCGGTGAGTGGAAATATAGAGTTGGTGGATTACGGGTCTTTACCGAGATCCGAGAGAAAGAGCAAGAGAGTGTTTGATAACCGGGACAACGATTAAGGGGTATAGACATGATCGACTATGATTACAGGAAACCTCAAAGCCTGAAAGAGGTCTTCAGCCTTTTCAAAGAATACGGCCCCAAGGCCACCATGATTGCAGGGGGTACCGATGTGATGGTCAAAATCAGGAACACGAAAAAGGCTCCAGAGGTTTTGATATCTCTGAGGGGGCTTAAGGATCTTAGATACATAAGGAAAAATAACGGTTACCATATCGGAGCCCTGACCACTCACAGGATGCTGGAGCAGTCAGATCTGGTCAAAACCGAGTTGTCTGCCTTACATGATGGCGCCTCTGAAGTTGGATCGGTTCAGATAAGGAACGTTGCAACGGTTGGAGGGAATATCTGTAACGCTGCCCCTTCAGCAGACACTTCCGGCCCGCTTCTGGCCCTTGACGCCACCGTCGTACTGGAGGGACCTGAGGGAAGGCGCAGCGTACCCATAGCTGACTTCTTTACCGGGACTTACAGGACCGTGCGAAAAGCAGACGAGGTCCTTGTTGAATTCCGAATACCACCGGAAATGGAAGGCTTTGGAAGCGCCTATTGGAAACATTCAAGAAGGAAGGCAATGGAGCTCCCTTTATTGGGGATTTCCGTTGCCCTCAAGCTGTCTGAGAACAAAGAGATATCTGATGCAAGGATTTCCCTAACCGTGGCTGCGCCAACACCCATCAGGGCTTATAAGGCCGAGGAGTTTTTAAAAGGAAAGCCTTTAGACGATGATGTGCTGAGAGAGGCAGGAAAAATCGCATCATCCCGAGACTGTTGTTCTCTCAGGGACAGCCTGAGGTGTGCAGCATGGTATCGCGAAAAAATCATACAGGTTTTTGTCCCCCGAATGGCCCGGTTGGCTGCTGAACGTATCAGAAATTAATAAACCCAGGAACTGAATTTCGGAATTCAGGTATTTAGGTATTCCTCAATTAATGACTCTAAGGAGATCGAGATGAAAAAGGTGTCAGTTTCTTTTACCTTAAATGGTGATCCCGTAACAGCAGAGGTTCCGATTACGTGGTCACTTTTAAAGGCATTACGGGAATATTTTGAATTGAACGGTGCTAAAAAAGGGTGCGGGGTCGGTGAGTGTGGCGCGTGCACAGTTATTGTAGATGGCGACGCAGTGAGTTCATGTTTGTATCCAATTCCCGAGATAGAAGGAAGATCAGTGACCACCATCGAGGGTATCGCCAGTGCTGACGGAGCGTTGCATCCACTTCAAAAGTCATTTCTTGCAAACAACGGGGTCCAGTGTGGATATTGCACATCCGGAATGATCATGTCTGCGAAGTCCCTGCTGGATCAAAACCCTGATCCAACGGAAGACGAAATCAGAACAAGCATTTCTGGCAATTTCTGTCGTTGCACCGGATACATTCAGATTGTCGAGGCCATAGGGATGGCCGCGAAAGAAAGCGATAGAAAGGAATTACTCAATTTTCCATAAGGACCTAACGGAGGAAGTAATGTCTGAGTATCTGTATGTGGGAAAGAGCATTCCAAGAACCATAGAGACGGACAAAGTAACAGGCAGGGCCATCTATATCGATGATCTCAAACGCCCGGGAATGCTCTATGGAAAAATACTTTACAGCAAATATGCCCACGCAAAAATCAAAAACATTGATAAGTCCAAAGCAGAAAAACTTCCCGGTGTGAGAGCGATCCTAACCGGATACGATATCCCTGATGTGAGGGTCGGATTCATAAAAGATCAAACGGTACTGAAAAGGGATGTGGTTCGTCAGTTTCGCGATGAGGTAGCCGCCGTTGCAGCCATTAGTCCCGAAATAGCAGAGGAAGCGCTGGATTTAATTAAGGTAGAATATGAAGAGCTACCCGCAGTATTTGATCCTGTCGAAGCCATGAAGGAAGGAGCGCCCCTTGTCCACGAAGTGGATGCAAGGGGAAGACCTTTAAAAAGCAACCTCCTTCCACTGCCCTGGAAATTCTATGCCGGAGATATCGAGACGGGCCGCAAGGCTTCTGCTTACACAGTAAAGGACAGCGTGAGTACCACCTGGGTCAATCAGTGCTGTATGGGGCCGAGCGGATGTGTTGCAGAGTTTGATATGAATAACAACCTGACCATGTATGATCAGACTAACGTTATTCATTTGGGCAAGCAGCGAATTATGGAATATTTCGCCCAGATCGGTCTCAAAGGCAAAAAAGTGAGGGTTGTGAATACAATCGTTGGCGGCAGTTTCGGGACCAAACTGGATACGGATATCTACGAATTCATATGCATGCAACTCGCCTTAAAGACAAGAAAACCGGTAAAGATCTTATTTTCAAGGGAAGAAGAGTTCTTTGCTCTTCCGCCAAGACAACCTGCCATCTTTGACATAGAGCAGGGATGTGACAAAGAAGGCAGGCTTACCTTCAGAAAATGCGAGGCTCTTCTGGATAATGGGGCCTACACCTCATGGGGTGCCACAACCCCGTCAGTTATGATGATGCCCATGTCGTCACTTTATCGGGTGCCTAATGTGTCTTTTGAGGCGACCTGCGTTTATACCAATAATATCTACTGCCAGGCCATGAGGGGTTATGGGAACCCGCAGGCAAGTTTCGCTGTGGAAACTTCCATGGATACACTGGCCGAAGAGGCCGGTATTGACCCGGCAGAATTCAGACTGATAAACCGCAATCAGTCGGGAGATGAAACACCTCAGAGGCTGAAAATAACCTCCTGTGGTCTGGAAGAATGTATCAATTCAGTTAAAGAAAAACTCGACTGGGACAAAAAGAAAAAAGATAAAAAAAAGGCCAGAGGCGTTGGGATGGCGTCCCTTATCCATGTTGCAGGTGGCGCGAGGGTATATATGTCTGACGGTCACGGGATTATGATTAAAGTGGATCAGAACGGGTGGATTGATGTGTTCGAGAGCGGGACGGATCAGGGCCAGGGTTCTCCCACGGTGATTTCACAGATAGTTGCAGAGGCACTGGGGTTTAAACCCGAGGATGTCTCTTTGACCATGGGTGATACCGGATTGAGTTTATGGGATGCAGGAACACATGCGAGCCGTCACACCTTTATGGCCGGCAATGCGGCAATCAGGTGTTGCGAAAAGGTCAAGAAACAGATCCTGGATATGGCTGTCCAATACATGCCCAAATTGATCAAGGGCGGTTTTAAGAGGAAAAAGAGAAAGGATCCCGATTTTGTAGAACCGGATCTTGACTACAGCCTGATTTCGAATCCCGAAAATTTAGACATAAAAGACAGGATGGTCTTTCCCAGAAGTGATCCTGATCATCCTTATTTCAAGATGGATGTGCGTGAGATTGTGAGAAGCGGGCTCCATGTGGGAGTGGGTGACAGCAGGGTTGTGGTCGCCGAGGAATTCTATGATCCACCCACAGAGATGCTGGACAGAGAAATGAAAGGAAACCTGTCCATGACCTATGCCTTTGGCACTACAGGCGTTGAGGTTGAAGTGGATGAAGAAACAGGAGAGATAACGATTCTTAAGCTTATCGCCGCCCACGACGTGGGAAAGGCAATAAACCCGACCCTTTTATTAGGCCAGGTCTATGGCGCAGTCTATACGGGCGTGGGTTACGGCCTCACTGAAGAGATAAAAGTGGTTAATGGGAGAGTTATGAACCCCAGCTTCCGCGACTACAAGATGCTTACTGCCAAGGATGTCATTCCTATTACGCCCGTCGTGATTGAACCGGGGGATGAGGATGGACCTTTTGGGGCCAAGGGAATTGGTGAACCCGGACTTGTTCCGACCGCACCTGCCATTGCCAATGCTATCTATGATGCCATTGGTGTCAGGATCACGGATCTGCCCATCACTCCGGAAAAAATCCTGACAGCACTCA
>JAKLQB010000354.1 GCA_022013615.1 Desulfobacterales bacterium
CAATGGATTTCTTTTCAATATAATCCTTGATGTCCAATTCGATAGCCTTTGTTTTGGTCTTGGCCTTTGTGCGTGACAGGAGTGCATCCATAAGAACATCTTGTATGTTAATTGTGGTCCTCATTATATGCTCCAGTTGTCATACGTATTTTGCTAAATTATACATCATTATCATTGCATATCAACATATTTTGTGTAATTCTACGAGGTGAAAATAAGTAAGGATTTTTTCTTATTTCTGTCCTGTCACTTAAGTTACAGGCAGGATTACGCCTCCTGAGGGGATGATATGTACTTCGGGATCTGGTGGACAGATGTTCGCACTTTGCTCAAAGGCCTCTTGCAAGTCTTCTGCATATATGAAGCCCATTTTTTCACCGACCTCCCTGGTAATATCCTTTGAGACCAGGATGATCTTGAACCGATGCTGGATCGCCAGAGTCATTGCCAGGGCCATATTAAAATCAATGGCGCCCTCTTCCATAATCAAACGATTATTCTCGAAATGGTCAAGCACCCCTCTCAGGAGATTGTCGCCATACATTGAGTGAAACCTTTCAAAACTCTCGATAAACGCATCAGGAAGATTCCCTTCACAGTCTGCGGCCAGAATAATGCACCCGCCCTCCTTTGTCACCATGGCCGCAGGTGCAAGGGGCTTTACGATCTGGGGACCTTCAGCATACGGAAACGACGTGATTATGGTCAGGTCCGACTTCTTTGTAAATTTCTGGCAGATTATACCCCTGCTTTTCTCAATCCCGGCGAGATGAGCCTGCACAGGATCTCCTGATACCAGATCATACACCTGATCCCTCTGGTCCAGGATGCTGTTGATAATGTAATCAAGCTTTGCCGATCGGGCAATGGCGCAGACCTGTTCATAGAAGATATTTCCTTTGGTCTTTCCAAGACCGGTCCCTTCATGAAAGGTGTATTTGAGATGGTGTTCACGGATGGAGTCAAAGTCAGAAACGCCCGGAAAAAGGATCTTACCCCCACCGCCGAATCCGTTCATGGGGTGCGGAAATATGGAGCCTACCCCTATCCTGAACGTGGCCCCATGGACTTTGCGGTTGATCTTGACCTCACGGCCTGTTTTAAGCCTGCCAACGGGCATTAGGTCGGTTGCATGGCAGTCGTGATTGATAAACTCGTATCTGTCTATCAATTCCCTCCCAAAGGTGGATTCCAGTTCCTCTGGTGTCAGCCCCCGATGGGTGCCAAGGGCAATGATCACAGAAATACTCTCGGTGGGGATATTAAACGCATTCAGCTCTTCCAGCAGGGTCTCAAGGATGAGCTTTTTGGGAGATGCACGTGTTAAATCCTCGACAACGATGGCGACTTTATCAGAAGGGGAAAGAGAATCTTTCAAAGCCCTTGCGTGGATGGGGTTTTTTAGGGCATTTTTGGTGAGTTCTCTCACATCCTTTTGTGAAGGATACTCGTCAAGTTTGGCAAATGTGAGGAGGTTCCATTGGGAAGGGATTTCAAAGGGTATTTTTTTATGTCTATGAAAAATGAATGCGCTTTTCATGATAATGTCAGTTGTTTCCTGTCATTAGTCAGTTGCCTTGAAACAGATCATTAGTGAGTTATCAGTACATGATATTGATTGTTGTTCGAGCCAATTTCAAAACGTCCCCTTTTGCCCAATATCTGCGTCAGGCTCAAATTTTAATCCTCGAAATACTCAATGTATTCCTGTGGTTAAAATTTTCGCCTTCCTTGATCTTGAACAAAATTGAACATTTTGAAACTGCCTCGTTCGTATTCAGTTTTCTTTCAACTGACAATATAGTAACTCACAAACAAGTGAAAAACTCTATATTTTTTACCACAATATGGAACCTATTGACAGCATTCCTTTTAACCGTCTTTTGACATTGACAGCCAAAAAACTTTCTCATATACTTCGGTCAAAATTGTTATCAAATTTCGTGAAAATTTAAAATCAATTCTTACACAATGGCCTGCTACAGTTTTCAGACTAAAGGCGTCACTTTTTGATAGAGTATCTAACCACAGCAGTTTTGATATATTTAGCAACATTAAGACATTTCCTGGATATTTTAACTTATTAACCCAACAACTTATTAACCTATTGATGAAAGGAGGCTTTACAATGAAAGAAAAAAATTTAACGGGTAAAAGAATTAATCGGAGGACCTTTTTAAAGGTGTCCGGCGCGGTTGGCCTCGGGGTGACGGCAACCACCTTTGGTGTCCCGACTCTTCTCAGGGCCGCACCATCGCCGATCAAAATAGGGTCCATTCAACCTGCAACAGGGCCTCTTGCCGTGATTGGCCAGGGACAGCGCCAGGGCAATCAGTTGGCCGCTGATTATATCAATTCAATGGGCGGCATCAAGTCCATGGGCGGGGCCAAGCTGGAACTTATGTTAGGAGACAGTGAGACAAAGGCCGAGGTGGGTCGCTCAGAGGCAGATCGCCTTATCAAAGACGGGGCAGTCATGTTGATAGGCGCATTTCAGAGCGGTGTCAGCATGGCCATAGCTACCCTTGCTGAACAGCGGCAGGTCCCCTTTGTAATGGACGTGGCCGCCCTGGATGCCATCACCCAGAAGGGTTACAAATTCACGTTCCGTGTCTTCCCTACGGTGGGTACCTTTGGGAGGACTGCGTGCGATTACGTAAAGCTGATGGTCACAGAAAAAAAGGTATCGCCGAAAAGGGCCGTTGTGACCAATACGGGTGACCCGTTTGGCAAAGGACAGGGCGAGAACTTCATCGAGTCTTTCAAGAAATCGGGATTGCCCATAGAAATAGTGGATCACATTACCTATCCATTAGGCATACATGATCTTTCCGCTGAGATTGCCAGGATAAAGGCTGCTAAACCGGATCTGCTATTCCCCGTATGCCGACCGGGTGACTCCATGATCATGACCAGGGAGCTCTATAAACAGCGAGTGCCGCTCATGGGAATCATAAGCCCCGGAAGTCCGGGCTGGTATGAACCCACGGTAGTCAAAGACCTGGGGAAACTTATCTATTATGTCATGGATAATGCCCCCTGGTTTCATCCCAAGAGCAAGCTCTATCAGGATGCCAATAAGGCCTTCTCGAAGAAATATCCCGGCTCCTATTTAGACGGTAATTCCGGCTACGCCTATACCGGCATACTGGTTCTTGCCGATGCCCTTGAGAGGGCGGGTTCCACAAAACCTGAAAAAGTCTTGGAGGCAATCAGGGGCACAAACCTGAAAAATCATCCCATGGTGGGTGAGGCCATCAAGTTCGGAGAGAACGGGGACAATATCAACGCTGCTACTGCTATGGTACAGGTACTGCCTGATCCGGATCCCATGAACAGGGTCAAGGTTGTCCTGCCCAAGAGATTTGCAGAGGCCGATTATGTATTCCCGGCCCCGCAAATGTGGGAAAGAGGGTAATGAATATAGATCTTGCCCTCCAGTTGGGTGTCCAGGGATTACTGTTGGGAGGGATCTATGGGCTGATTGCCATCGGTCTCTCCCTGATTTTCGGGGTGATGGGGGTAATCAATTTTGCCCATGGCCAGATGATGGTCATGGGCATGTATATTTCCTACTGGATTTTCGTCCTCCTGGGTGTTGACCCATACATATCCCTGATTGTTGTTGCGGCAGCC
>JAKLQB010000355.1 GCA_022013615.1 Desulfobacterales bacterium
AAAGAAGTACCACTCAACCTTGTCCTCGTCGTGGATAATTCCTACTCCATGAAGAAACGTGAAGCGGTGGAACCTCTTATTTCTGCCATAGAGGAATTTCTTAAAATAGTACGCCCCATGGACAATGTCCATATGGTTGTTTTTGACGAAAAACCCGGCTACAACGTTCATGAACACTCATTACACGCCAAGGCTTTTCATTCCAGGCATACTCACGAACTCATGAAATTCATCAGGAACAGCTTTGATGACGGGTTGACCACTGAAACCTTCTTATACGAAGCCATGGTTGCCGGGCTTGATCTAATCCGTAAGATGCCAGAAAAGGGTAACAAAATTTTTGTGGTCTTCTCGGATGGCGAGGATCTTAACAGCGCATTCAAGAGCGCAGTAGTTGAGTCTGAAGCAAAAGGAATACCAAACTTTGGGGCCTATTCTGTAGACTATATGCCGGGACGGACCATGAATCCCTTTCTCAAATCCTTTGCCAAGGCCCACGGTGGCCGCGTCTGGAAAGCCACTTCAGCGACTGAACTTATGCCTATTTTTCAGGCCTTTTCCACCACCCTGCTCCATCGCTATATAGTGACTTATAGAGTCCTCAACCCTCCCCAGGGAACATTGACCCTGGAACCTGCTGAACTGAGTTTCCGCATGCTTACCATGACAGATGGCACCCCAATACTAAACAATGTCTTCTTCGAGACGGGCAAAAGTGAAATCCCTGAAGAGTATGTCCTTTTTGCGGACAGTGCCCAGGCACAGTCCTTCGATGAAAAAGCCCAGAGAGGTGCGCTGGAACACTATTACAATGCCCTTAATATTATTGGCAAACGCTTGACCCAAAACCCGACCGCTCAAGTTCAAATCATAGGCTGTAATTCCGGTATTGGTGTGGAGGAGAACAATCTCGACCTTTCGCGGCAACGGGCTGAAGCTGTGAAAGCGTATCTTAGCAATGTTTGGGGAGTAGATTCCCAGCGTCTAAACGTGGAGTCACGGAATTTGCCGGCACATGCTTCACCACCGGACGCTGTGGGCGGCCATGCAGAAAATCAACGGGTGGAGATAAAATACGATTTATTAGAGATACAAAGGGATGCTGCCGGCGAATTCGTCGTGGAAATTAATAAAATGGATGAGATCAAGATCCAGCCTCACATAGTGGCTGAATATGGCGTTGCCAATTGGGAACTGACGGTTTTGGGCGATGATCAGCCTATCAAAACCCTGAAGGGGACTGGTGAATTGAAACCATTTTATTCTATTTCCCTGAATGACCTCGGTAGAGAAAAGCTGGCTAAATTAGGTAATTTTCAGGCACGTATCAAAGTGATAGATGTTTATGATGATACACATGAGACTGAGACGGCTCTATGTCCGGTTACTGTTTCGAAGAAAGAAGTCATACACGAGCTCATAGGCTCGCCGTATGGGCAGGTATCCATAGAACCAGACACGGTGACCATTGAGGAGTTGACCACGATCGATAGTTCGCCACTGCTAAACTATGTGTTTTTCGACACTGGCAAAAGCGAAATTTCCGAACGGTATTCCGTTTTTGGGAATCATGCCGAAACCAAAAAATTCTCGGAAAGTAATCTAAGGGGCGCAATGGAGAAGCACATTCAAGTGCTTAACATCTTAGGCAAACGCCTTGAAGAGTTTCCCGAGGCCCACATTAGCATAGTAGGCTGTAACTCCAATTATGGAGTGGAAGAAGATAAAATCGATCTTTCTCGGAGTCGAGCTGAAGAAGTCCGGGCGTATTTGAGGTATATATGGGGGATAAATCCATCAAGAATACACGTGGATGCACGTAACTTACCGGCTGTTGCGAGTACAAACAGCCTGAACGAAGGGAGGGTAGAAAATCAACGCGCAGAAATCTATTCTGACCTTCCCACCATACTTGAACCCATAAAGAGTACCTATGTGGAAGAGACGAGCGACACAAAGGAGTTCCGGATCTCACCACAGATCCAGGCCGGTTATGGTATTACAGATTGGGAAATACAATTGGTAGGTGATGGTTCTCTAATTGGTTCTGTAAAGGGGAAAGGAGCCCTTAACACTTCTTATACCTTTGATCTCAAAGCTATTGGTCTTGGAAAGGTGGGTTCCTATAAGGAGATTGCGGCGGGCATTGAGGTCACGGACAAAAAGGGCCAGATATACAAGGATGTTGCTGCTGCAACGTCTTCTGTCAGATTCATAAAGAGAGAAGAGCGTGTTGCCCAGAAGATGGGATATAAGGTCCTGGAAAAATATGCTTTGATACTATTTGATTTCAACAGCGCAGATATAAAGGAACAGAATAAGGCCATCGTTGACCAGATCATCGAAAGGATGAAGCAGTTTCCAGCAGCCAATGTGAAGGTTGTGGGACACACTGATAATATTGGCAAAGAGGATTACAATTTGAAGCTCTCAGAGAGGCGCGCAAAGGCCGTTTACGAACAGATTTTAGCTGGAGGGATGACAGCAGGTGAGAGACTTACCTACGCGGGTGTAGGCCCCCTCAATCCCATTTATGACAATAGCCTGCCTGAGGGCCGGGCACTCAACCGGACTGTAACTGTTTCCCTTGAGTATGAGAAGAAAGAGTAGTAACCTGTTTATCCGGGTGAGGATCTGTTTAATCTGTTTTACTGGGACTATTTTTCGAGGTAATAGCGCTGACAGGACAGATTTGTATACAGGCAAGACATGTATCACATGACAGGGTTGACACATCTTTTTCTCCATAGGAACTGACAACCGTATCGAGCCCTCGTTTGGCAAACGTCAGAAGGGCCCTACCATGTTGATCTTTACAAACAATTACGCACTTGCCGCACAAAACGCATCGATTGGGATAGTAATTTAAAAACGGATGATCTTCGTCTAACTCGGGCTCCTTTAGTCGCTGTTCCAGGCCTTTCGGCTTTAGGCTGACCTTCAGGAATTTGGCAATACGCTGCAACTCACATTTCTTGTTGGCCGGACAATGGCCACAGTCTACCCGGTGAACCGACATAAGGAGTTTGAAGGCCGTGCGCTGCAGTCTCCTCACGGACGGGGTATCGGTTTTGACAATAATGCCATCTTTTGCCTTGACAGTACAGGAGGATATGGGTTTGTCCTCACCCTCAATTTCAACAAAGCACAGTCTGCATGAAGCTGAGGGATTGTCCGTGCCGTGGATGTGGCAGAGGTTGGGGATGTAGATCCCGTTGTCAAGGCAGGCCTGTAGTAGGGTTTTCCCTTCGTCTACTTTAAGCTCTTGCTTATTCACAATGAGTTTTACCATCATCCAAATCCATATTATAGAATTGACTATTGACTATTTTCGATTGATGATTTAAAGCGATGTCAGTTGATCGTTGTCAGTTGTCAGTTGAAGTAAGAAGAAAAACTAAATGATTCCAGAGAGACATCATTCCTCTCTGCATATCCTTATACTTCAGCCAACTACCTGAAATACAGGTGCAACTAACGACTAACAACGGACCACCGACACTACCCGATTTTGGTACAGATAAAAAAATAGTCAATCGCCAATAGTCAATAGTCAATCATCATTGGTCAATCACCAACAGAGCGTTCAACAACGGGAGCGAGGTCCGGAGGAGAAACCTTCATCACGGCGTCATATTCCGCTGGACAGGCAACCATACACTCGCCACATTTGACGCATAGGCTCTGGTCAACCCCTTTCTTTCGATCTTTGGTGGTAAAGATGGCCTCCACAGGGCAGCTTCCAACACAGGCATCGCACCCGCGTGCGCATTTATCCAGATCAATGTAAAAGGCAGTTAAGGTACGACACATGCCGGCAGGGCAGCGTCTTTCTTTAACATGCGCCTCGTACTCATCTCTGAAGTATCGCAGAGATGTCAGCACCGGATTCGGCGCGGTCTTGCCCAAACCACAGAGCGAACCATTCTTAATATCTTCACTCAGTGTTTCCAGTTGGTCAAGGTCACCATCACGGCCTTCTCCCTTTGTTATCCGCTCCAGTGTATTGAGCAGGTGGTGGGTCCCGATCCTGCAAAAGGTGCATTTCCCACAGGATTCCTTTTGGGTAAAATCGAGGAAGTAGCGAGACACATCTACCATGCAGGTATCCTCATCCATCACCACCATACCTCCGGAACCCATCATTGCGCCTGCTTGTATCAGGGAGTCAAAATCAATGGGCGTATCCAGAAAATCCTCAGGCAGGCAGCCTCCGGAAGGGCCACCAATTTGTACTGCCTTAAATTTCTTTTTGTTCGGTACACCGCCACATATATCAAAAATGAGGGTCCTG
>JAKLQB010000356.1 GCA_022013615.1 Desulfobacterales bacterium
GATCTGTAACACCTGAAGAGATTATAGCTTTCTGTAAGGCCCGTATTGCTGCATACAAATATCCGCGACAGGTAGAAATTGTCTCCGAAATTCCAAAGACGTTGACCGGGAAGTTTCTTCGCCGTTCACTTCGAGAAAAAGACAAATCACAAGATACCAAGTGACACGATAAGTTGGTTTCTCTTTTGTGCGGGGAAGCCGGGAAATTCTTAAATCGCAAAGCTATGTTATATCTTCTCGGGTATTCCGGTTACTGAATAACCGGTTATTTGTAATAATAAAAATCGTAACACTTTAGCTTTTTGAAAATTGGACAGGAAGGGTCATGAGGATCTCTTTTTCAAAAGCCGCATCACAAAAATTATACAAAGCTCGTGGCACGCCCCCTGGGCCTTGAACAGGGGTGAGGAGCAGGCAGAGAAGGCGACCTCTTTTATGAAGATTCCCTACTGGGGCTGTCCTGGGCTGAATTTTAAGGCTAATCTGCCGTTCAATAAAATGAGGCCGGCTTATGCGGCTTTTGAAAAAGAGATCCCCATGGCCCTACAAACTACGATTGGTTTTTTCAAAACGCTAAAGTGTTACCAAAAAATCAAGTAAGGAAAGGAGAGATCATGAAAATAAAAAATGGAGCTCAATACATAGAAAGTTTAAGACAAATACATCCTGTCATCTACTATAAAGGAAAAAGAATCCAGGATGTAACCAGGCATCCTGCCACCGAGCCCCATGTGCGCGCAGCAGCTATGACCTATGCCCTTGTAAACGACAAGGAGCATCGAGATCTGGCCACAGCCACTTCTCATTTGACAGGCCATACAATTAGCCGCTTTACCCATGTGCACCAAAACATTGAGGACCTGCTCAAAAAGGTTAAGCTGCTCAGGGTCCTTGGCCAAAAGACCGGCACCTGCTTCCAGCGATGCGTGGGATTTGACGGCATCAACGCTGTCTATTCAGTGGCTTATGAAATCGATAAAAAGGAGGGAGCCGACTATTTCGAACGCTTTAAAAATTGGTTAACCCATATCCAGGACGAAAATTTGATGGTGGTCGGGGCCATGACTGACCCAAAAGGGGACCGGTCAAAGAGCCCGGCTGATCAATCCGATCCTGACCAGTATGTTCGTATTGTGGAACGTCGGGATGATGGCGTTGTTATCAGGGGAGCGAAACTCCATATGACAGGAGCAGTCAATTCCCATGAAATTTTAGTCATGCCAACGCTCGCCCTTGATGAGCGTTCAAGGGAATATGCCGTCGTCTGCGCTATACCGGTGGATGCACCTGGAGTCACTATGATCTTCGGCCGTCAGGCCAGCGATGACCGGCGCGATAAAAGGGAGCGGATAGATATGGGTACACCCTCTTTCGGGACCGTGGGTGGAGAGGCGCTCATTGCGTTTGAGAACGTCTTTGTGCCAACAGAAAGGATCTTTATGAATGGGGAGACGGCTTTCACCGGATCTCTTGTCTACCGGTTTGCCGCTCACCACCGGGCCAATTATGGGGCTTGCAAGACCGGTCTGATAGACGTCTTGACCGGGGCAGTGAGTTACCTGGCCCAGATCCAGGGCACGGCCAGGGGATCCCATGTGAAGGATAAGATCACAGAGATGATTCACTTAAACGAGACACTCTACAGTTCATCCATTGCCTGTGCGGCCGAGGGCTGGCCTACCCCATCAGGCGCCTATATGGTGGACACCATGCTTGCAAATGTCTGCAAGCAGAACGTTACCCGGTTCCACTTTGAGGTGGCCCGTTTGGCCGTAGACCTTGCCGGTGGCTTTATAGCAACGCTTCCGAGCCAGTACGACCTTGAAAGCGAGGATATAGGCCACTTGGTAACAAAGTACTTCTCTGGCGTGGCAGGCATTCCAACGGAACATCGCATCAAGGTAGCCCGGCTTATCGAGGCCATGACGGGAGGTACGACTCTGGTGGAGTCAATGCATGGTGCAGGATCCCCTCAGGCGCAGAGGATTATGATTTACAGGGAAGGCAATCTGGATAAAAAGATCAAGCTTGCCAAGGCATTATTGGGGATTCCTCTTAAAGAAAAGCCTTCCACAAAAAAGTAAAGTTCCCCGACCAAAGGTCGGAACTTCACAATAAAGAACGGGGCATTCTGGTACTTTCCCTAAAAAAGAAGCTGAATAGTTTTGATTAATAAAGGAGGAAATGCATGGCATCAAAGATAAAAGTGATTGTTGTTGGAATTGGTGAAATGGGCGGGCAGGCAGTAGAGATGATACTCGAAAAGAAAAATCTCGAAATTGTTGGCGCTGTGGGACACAGGAGAGGTGTTGGCGAAGACCTGGCTAAAATGGTCGGCCTTCAAAGAGATCTCGGTATTATAGTTTCAGCCGATGCAGAAAAAATTTTCAACACAGTTGAAGCTGACGTTGTTCTGCACTTCTCTGCATCAACCATGAAAGATACCTGTTTTCAAACTAAAGGGGCTCTGGAAACAGGAAAAAACGTTATAACAATCGCAGAAGAGGCCAGCTTTCCCTGGCTGACAGGAAAAGAAGTAGCTGAGGAAATTGATAAAATTGCCAGGGAGAAAGGGGTTACTTTTGTTGGAACAGGCATCAACCCCGGTTTTATGTTCGATTATTTCCCTATTACCGTTACAGGTGCATTAAAGAGGGTCAATAAAATTCATATTGTCAGGGTTGTTGATTTCTCTCGATATGGACCAATTGTATGGGAGCATATTGGTGTTGGTAAGCATCCTGACTCCTTTAAAGATGGGTTGGACAATGGGGATATCGTACTTCACGTCGGCCTTGAACAGACCGTTAACATAGTAGCCAAGGCAATGGGATGGGATCTGGATGACTTCAAGGAGTTACAAGAAGGGATTATTTCGAAATCGAGGAGGGAGTCAAAATACGGCGTGGTGGAACCCGGAACGATATGTGGTTTTAAGCAGATTGGTACGGGATTCATCAATGGAAAAGAGGTTATTGTACAGGACATCACCGGATCAATCCTGCCAAATGTAGAGGAGGATGGCGTAGATGTTGGTACTTATATCATGATTGATGGTATCCCAAGTGTCAAAATTTCAATTGAGGGGGAGTTGGCGGTGCAAGGGGGATGGGGTACAGTAGCCCGTGCGGTTAACTCCATTCCTCAAGTAATAAGCGCACAACCCGGTATTCTTACGGTAGATCAGTTGCCCCCAAGCCCCTGTTTGCCGGGTAAATAAATGAGAAGTCTTGAAAATGTATAAACGATGAATGAAGGGTAACGTATGAGGATACTGACCATAGGATCAGGGCCAGAACGAATCGGCAAGACAGGACATTACGACAGATTTGCACTCCAGGCACTACAGTTCTTGATGAAAGAGGGTCACGAAGTAGTCTGGGTAGATGACAACCCTGCGACTTTGACAAGCTGTCCTGATCAAACCAAGCGGGTATATTTGGAACCCCTGAATTTGAAACTGCTTGAGGAAATTATCGAACAAGAAAAACCTGACGGTATCTTGCCCACTTTTGGGGGAGACCTGGCCATGCACCTGTTGGTCTTTCTCGATCGCGATGGGATTATAGACCGGCATGGCGTTCAGGTTCTCGGTACTTCGATAAAAGCCTTGAAGCGACTTTTGGACGAAGAGGTTTTAAAGAAGAACTTGTGCGATTTGGGTATTCCTTTCATAGAAACAGAAGTCGCTCATAATATAGAGGAATGCATCCGTCTGTGCCAATCCATCGGTTTTCCGGTGATTTTGAGACCCGCCTTTGGACTTGAAGGGCTGGAAGGTTATTTGGTCTATAACATCGAAGAAGTTGAACGTTTTGCTCGATTTGCTTTGAATTTGAGCCCGGTCAAAGAAGTCGTTATTCAAAAAATGCCGTTAGATTGGATACAATTGGCCATTGAAGTTGTCCACGACCCGGGCTCTCCCGGCAAGGCACACCTGGTTGGAACGCTGGAAGCCCTGGAAGGGGGTAGCGGAGTACATATGGGTAACAGTGTTGTCATAACCCCTTCACTAACCTTGAAGGGAGAGTTACTGGAAAAGGCCTTGGATTGGGCGGGTATTATGGCCAGTAATCTGGAGATCTGCGGTAGCTTTCAAGTTCGCTTCGTTCTTTCTCCAAACCACAGTGAGATATTTGTCTCACGAGTGATTCATGGCTTTAGTCGATTCTCATTGTTCCTTTCAATCCTCGGATGCATGCCTCTTGGCCAGATTAATGCTGCTTTATCGTTGGGAATCTCCCATGAAGATCTAAAGCAAAAGCTCAAACTGGGGGATTTTGGATTAATGGAACAGATGGGTCCCTTTTTTGTGCGGGTCCCAGTCTTTCTGGATAGCCTTTTGAAAACCGATAATTTACTGCCAACAATGTTGTCTATGGGAACCAGTATTTTTCTTGGCCAAACGCCAACGACAGCTTTAGGCAAGGCATTGGATTACATGTTTGAATCTGATTTCTCAAAAAAATCGGGAGATGAAGAACCGGATTTTGAGGGGAACGATCTGATGGCATTAGGTGCTAAAAGGCTCCTGAAATTTATCCAGAAACCTGATATGGAAAACATGGAGTTTCAAGCAAAACCATTTGAGTTCAATCCAGCCGTTTTGCCCTTGCTGGATGAAATATCCTCCATGTGGAGTCGCCTTCGTAATGTAGAAGGTGACCATCTCCCTGCCGGGCTAATTCGCCAGGCCAAAGTTATGGGTTTGTCTAATTCGAGCATTGCAAAATTGACCGGGCTGGACGAAAAATCCATTGATGAAAAGTGTAGCGGGGAGAACGCCCATCCTGTGCTGAAATCATTAGGTCAAGATGCTGACAATTACCGAAACAAGCTATGCTTTCTCTCGTATCCTATCAACTCCATTGAGGAAGAGCCCGGCTTTACTTATAAAAGAACTGACAAAGGGTCACACTCACTTCTTTTCCTGGGTCCAGGGCCTTTTACTATAGGCTGGGGTACGGAAATAGATCAAGTACTCCTTAAAACGATTATAAACATCAAGGACCAGGGCCACCGGATTTTTTTGATAAACAATAACCCTGACTCCCTCAGTTTAGATCCCGGTGTTCTGGATGGCATTTGCCTTGAGACCCCTTCTATTGCTTCCATACAATCGGCTCTCGATAAGTGGCCTATTGATAGTTTGGTACATCAATTTTGTCCAAGTATCCCGGAGGGACTAGAGGATCTTTTGAAAGCCCGAGGTATTCGTATCTCAGGGACTCCCCTGGACTCCTTAAGAAAAATCCAGGATATCAAAATTCTTTGGAAAATTCTGGAGGAAATCGGTATTCCATTAATGAGGCATTCCATAGTTACAGAACCAGACCGTGTACTCAGTGATGCCGCAAGACTTGGATACCCGGTCTTGGTTCGGCTTACAAATAAGTATCTGAATCCAGCAGCCGGCATCATATATGATGAGGCTATGTTCCGACATTTCCTAAACATTGATAAGAAGCCTGTCTCCAAACAGATGCCAATCTTCATAGAGAAATTTCAGGAAGGCATGATCAGTATCCAGGTTTTGGCGATAGGTGACGGGCAGGAAGCAATTCCGTTGGCTTTTATTGAAAATATCGAAGAGCATGGAGTCCACAGTGGGGATTGTGCGTCTATAATTCCAACCCTGTCTCTGGGCGATTTCCATAAATCAATCGCGAAGGATGCCTTGAATAGTATCGTTGCCCATTTTGGAATCGTAGGTCACGTTCATATGGATTTGGCTATTAAGGGTCGAAGCGTTTATGTAACGGGACTATGGCCCTACCCAAGTCAAAACATTCCCTTCTTAGAAAAGAGCATGAGACATTTAATTAATGATTGGAACTCCAAGTTATTCCTTGGCCACCAGGCGGGTGATTTAAAAATTAGTCAACAGCGCAATTCACCTGATCGTTTCTATGTTAAGGAATCCGTGTTTCCCTATACTTTTTTTCCTGACCTGGATCCAATCCTCTCGCCCCAAATGAGATCTACCGGCCAGGTCCTGGGGAATGAATGCTCTTTTGGAAAGGCATACCTTAAATCCCAGATTGCTGTTAACCCAAAGTTGCCTCATAGGGATGGTGTGTTCATTAGTGTTCGGGATTCAGAAAAGGAAGCCTGTTTACAGATTGCCCGGAAATTATTAGAGCTTGGCTATACAATCGTCAGCACGCAAGGCACGGCTCAATTCCTCACCGAAAGAGGAATCAAAGTTTTTACTGTCCATAAGGTATCTGGATTGAGACCGAACATTATCGATCTGATAAAAAATGGTGAGATATCCCTCGTCATTAACATCCCGGAGGGCTTAAAGTCCAAGGTAGACGAGCAGGTAATTCGCCGGGTTACCATTGAGCATAATGTTCCCTTAGTTACCACCACATCAGGTGCGTTTTTAATCGTTCGCGGATTTGAAGACATTCTCAAAAGTCCGTTTTCCTACAAACCGTTAGAAATCTGAGGGATTTTTTTGGAAGAGGAC
>JAKLQB010000357.1 GCA_022013615.1 Desulfobacterales bacterium
TAGGGCTTTGAGTAGCATTTAAGTACTGGCTGAGTTGGAATAGATTAGATTGTCATAAGAAGTATTTAAACGGGGTGCATGAGATTGAAAAAAAATTACAGGTGGAATTTGGCTGGAAATTTGACGAAATTATGGGTTGAAATCAAAAATCGTGGGCCTGCCCCGTAGCTCCCGCAGATGGTACCGGGGTTGAAAACCGGTAGGATTTCAGGAAGTTTGGCTTATTAAATTACCTCATATATGGCTGAACCCAATTACTATATCCGGATTTCTCAACTATAAACAGATTTAATATCACAATCATATGAGGGAGCTAGGGATATCATTCTGTGTGCGAATGTTCACAGCAGTTCGACCATGCATAGTTCGGTGGTCAGTTGTTGCGGTTGAATGGGAACAGTTATCGGAAAATCAGTGCCTAATCCGTCAATTATGCCTGATAACAGATCCCATTCAACCGCTTATGAAAAGAATATTTACCTGCGCTGTCATTCCATAAGATACAAATCAAAAAATGCAGTCATTTCAGGCTGTAAAAGCGTTGAGTGATTCGGATAGACCCGTTTTTTCTGGTCTCTCGTCGCTGAGGATTATTGGTTATGCTGTATAATATGTTTTGCGAGATGCGGTTCAAGAGGTTCGGTTGGCAACAATGATTGATCCATAGACGGTATAACTATGCCTATTTTAGAAATAATGTTCTGGACTGCCTTCGGATTAACTGCATATACCCTTGCCATATATCCGTTCTTCGCACTGGTTTTGGCCACGATTGTACGCCGAAAGGTTGACAAGAAGCCAATTACGCCGCACGTCAGTTTCATCATCGCCGCATACAATGAAGAGCGCGTGATAGCTGACAAGATCTTGAAAACGTTGGCAATGGACTATCCGATGGATAAGCTGGAGATCATCGTCGCCTCCGATGGCTCTATGGACCGGACGGATGAAATCGTCAATTCCTTTGCCGCGCGGGGAGTCAAGCTCAACCGTGTCGAGGGGCGGAAGGGCAAGACAAATGCGCTGAACGAAACAGTGAAGGTTGCAACTGGTGATATTGTGGTTTTTTCCGATGCTACAGGCATCTACAATCGCGAAGCGGTTCGAGAACTCGCCGCCAATTTCAACGATCCAACAGTTGGATGTGTGACGGGTCGCGTTGCTTATAGTTACGGCAAAGATGCAAACTCCAAGGGTTTCAAGGTTTACCAGCGGTTCGCTGTCAGGATCCGACGTGCTGAAACGTATTTCGGTTCTCAGACGTCAGTCAGTGGGTCGATTCATGCAGTCCGACGCGATCTTTTCAGACCCGCGATTCCTGAACACACTTCTGACGTTATTGATGCCGTCCACACCGTCATTCAAGGATACCGGGTCGTGTACGAAAACGAGGCTGTTGCGCTGGAGGAATCACGGGCCAGTGCAAAAGACGAATTTCGGTGTCGCGTGAGAATCGGCATACGTGCCCTGACCATGATTCCCTACATTCTCAGCCAACTCTTCGGCAGCAGGAAAATCGGCTATGCTTTCCAAATGATCAGCCACAAAGTGTTACGCTGGTGGTTATGGTGCTGGCTACTCATTGCACTTGTGACGAATGCAGTACTTGCATCGTATTCCCTGGTGTTCACGGTTTTAGGTACCGCACAGGCTATTTTCTACGGAATGGGGATATTGGGATTGGTTTTGGGCAAGTGGAAGGTAAAACTTCCACTTCTGTCCTCACTTGCATTCTTCCTCCTGGCCAACGCTGCAATGTGCGTCGCCACGTTTAAATACTTCACAGGCAAACGAATGGCTACATGGGAACCGGTTCGTTAGCAGAGTCCGATGTGAGTCCATGTATCCGCCCCTTGGCAACGTGCCAAACTTATGTAAATATCAGCCAGAAAGCGAGCTGTCTTAATGATAGTATTTGGCGTCATCATTTTTTGGATACTTCCCATCATCGTGATGCTGGGGATTTTGCACATTATCTATTTGGAGTATCGTCAGGACCGAATCCCCATCTTACTGTACCACCGTTTGATCTCTCGGGACGCAGTTGAGCGGGATGAGATTCGCGACGATGAAATGATTTTCGTAAGTTATGATGTTTCCTTTGCTGAACAAATGGCGTATTTGCACAAAGCCGGCTATGCAACACTTGATTTTGACGATTATCTCGCGATCAGAGACGGCAAAATGCCCCGGCCGAAAAAGCCTGTCATAATCACGTTTGATGACGGATATTTGAGTACCTATACAATGGCTTTTCCGGAGCTGAAGAAATACGGGCAAAAGGCCACGATCTTTGTGGTTCTACAACCCAATGATTATAGCCTTCAGTGCGTAGAGGGTGTAGATTCATTTCTTACTCATGCTCAGATACGTGAAATGGCGGACCACAATATCTCGATTCAGTCGCATACGTTGACACATTGTGTTTTGTCTGCGTTGGACGAGGACGACGCCCTCTATGAATTGACGGAATCCCGACGACAGATCTCAGAAATCACTGGACGTTCCGTTGACCATATCGCGATTCCACGGGCCGGATATAGCCGAAAAACGCGAGAACTGGTCAAGAAGGCAGGCTATAAGTCCGTATGCTGCAACAACAAAGGAACAGCCAATAACCTTTCAGATCTGCTGGCACTGCCAAGAATAGTCGTCGAGCGTGACATGAATGTAACCGACTTTGATCGATGTCTGACCCCAAGATCATCTGTGATGCTGCGCATCATCGGAAACATTAAGCGGATCCCAGAGCGAATCGGTGGTCCTCAATTAGCCAAGAAAGTCCGGGATCTCCTTTATTCGGGAGCATTGCGCTCCCTGTTTGAAACGCGAAGTATGAAAATGATGGTTACGGCATTCTCAATGCTTTACGTGATCGGCAGCGTTCTATTTACGGGGTACTTGGTGGCACGGTGGGTGTCTTCCGGGGGAACGCCATGATCTGCTTGATGTATCATCGGCTGGACCTCCGGGAGAATTACGAGCGTATCAGCGGGACAGAGCATATTTTCACTTTGCCGGTTGACGAATTCAAGCGTCAGATCGCGTATCTTAAGGATGCCGGTTATACATTTGTCACGCCGGACCAGGTCAGACGCTATTTGAACGGCGATTTGGTGTTGCAGGAACCATCTGTACTGATCACCTTCGATGACGGATGCCTGAGCGTTAAGCAGTACACATTGCCAATTCTGGAAAAATATGAGGCCTGTGCAACAGTGTTCGTTACGACTGACCCGAACAGCCACATCTTTAATCTACGGGATCAGCCGCAGCGTCGTCTCACCGACGAGGAGCTTCGCGCCATTGACGGGGATATTATAAATGTTGAGTCACATGCAGTCTCTCATCGCCCTCTTACGGCATTGTCCGCAGACGAAATTCACTTTGAACTTGCAGAGTCCAAGAAGGAGTTGGAACGGATAATTTCGCGGGAAGTGTCTTATCTCGCCATACCGGGGAACTGGTATAGCAGTGAGGTAATGCGTATTGCACGCGAATTAGGCTACAAAGCAGTGTGGTGTTCCAATCCCGGGATGATTACGGCGAACGCCAATCCGTTCGGCCTGCCGCGCCTTAACGTAGAAGGGTGTCTGACCCTACCACAATTCACGTTTTCGATTAGCTCGCTCGGTGTCGCACAACGGAAGGCAGTCTCAGCGGTTAAGCGTCTGCCGGGTTTCATGCTCGGCCCAAGGTATTGGCTGCCTGCAAGAAGATTTCTATTAAACTGGATACCAGGCCAATACATCTCTCGACAAAGGATAATCAAGGCGTGTATCGCGTTGGCGTCTCTCATCGTTCTATTGATAACCAGCTGGTATTTCCTTTATTCTTAATCGTTTCAAAACACCCAAACTGAGTTCCTTTTCCAACAGTCCTGGAAGAATAGCGTACCGATGTCTTTGAATGAAACTGTTGGAAAGGTATATCGCATCTCCTTGGCGGAAAAATACGACTAGAGGGGGGCCTATTTGGGTAAATAGCCAGACCGCTCCACCACGTTGATGCTGGAAACGGAGTATATAAGCTGATACTATCCTTCCACTTTGGGTCGTTCCGGCTATTGCGTGGGATGATGGAGTCCAGTACTATCCGACTGCGTAGGTAACTAAAATACTGTTTGTAATTCCTCAATTTTATAGAAAGGAATTTGCCGATGTCTTTAAATGAGACTCTTGGAAGGCTATATCGTATCTCCTTAG
This sequence comes from Desulfobacterales bacterium, assembly GCA_022013615.1. Next base: position 4,206 of record JAKLQB010000357.1, read on the forward strand.
CGAAAACATACGAGTGGCGGCGGAAGCCTTCCGGGAGAACAATAACCACCCCGATTCGTTGGACCTGGGATGGATTATATAGGATAATATTGGGCCTAAAGAGAGGATCTTTCAGCGCTTCGGACACGATCTTAATCAGCGGTGCTCGAAGGTCCGGAACCACGTGGCTCTCAGAACTGCTTTGCGCTTCACAAGATTATTGTGTGGTCTTTGAACCGATTGTTTTGTGGCGGAAATATGGCGTTGTCCCCCGGGGCGGATGCGCGGATTATATAAGTCCTGAATCAGATTGGCCTATGGGAAAGGAGCTTTTCGGTAAGCTCTTCGAGGGAAGATCTGTGCATCCGCACGCCTTCGGTCAAAACTCGCTGATGGATTTAATACGCTGCACTTCCCTGGTAATTAAGAGCGTAAATACTAATAAACTCATGCCATGGCTTTCAGCTAATTTTAAACTTCGGGGAATGATTCTTATCTTCCGGCATCCATGCGCCGTTGTTGCATCATTGAAAAAGCACTTGCCAAAACCACTCCAGCAAGTCTCGATTACACATCAACGCTACGTGGAGCAAAACCTCCCGCACCTGTCCGGTTACATCACGGGTTTGAAGACTCAGGAAGAAATACATGCTGCGGGATGGTGCGGGATGGTGTTGTGACTATCACGCTCCTCTCAAACATCGCCGGAACAATTCCTGGATTCAGGTTTCGTATGAAAAACTTGTGCTCGAGGGAGAGAACGAGGTGAAACGAATTTGCTCAGGCCTTAATTTTTCTAAAATTGATGAATCTCTTAACCACCTCGCCGTCAGAAGTCTGACAACTCGTAACTGGTCTGCGAATCATTCCCAAGCATCAGCGGAAGAACGGTTGGGCAATTGGAGGAACACGTTAGACAAGGAGGAGGCAAAACGTGTATTGTCCGTTGTCGATGCCTTTGGCATCCTGGGTTACACTGATGATATTATCCCTGATTTTGATAAAATTGGAGTCGCAACTTAGCGATTGGGTTCTTGCCTCGCGTTTAGGTTTGTTCGCAAAAACTTTTTATTTTAATATCGGTTATGGGAGCAATTGGGCATCCCGTTTTTTGATGGCTATTTCTTTCGGACTATCAAACAGACGCCTTTTCCTATTTAAAAATAAATTTCTAATTGGTATGTCCACTTCATAGATGTCCTTGAAAAGCGGTTGACTTTTGAATCTATTTCATAAATCTATTTCATAGAATACTTTTGCGAGGTTTATATCAAAATGCCTAGTGCTCATGTTTGCCCGTCCACCGTTGTATTGTGTTTAACTGCAACTGGACTGAGTGTAGCCAGAAGTCTTGGCTATCACGGTGTTGAGGTTTATGGGCTGGACTCTAATAGATGGCAAATTGGGCACTTCTCCAAATATGTGCACGATAGCTCTACTTTATCTTGCAAACAGAACAAAGAGCAACTTTTGAAAAATCTTATCAATTATGCCAGGAACAAAAACCCGCAACCTGTTTTGTTCGCTGCAGGAGATGATGAAGTCCAGTTTGTTTCTGAATATGCCGAAACACTAAAACACCATTTTACAATGCCTCAGTCTTATAATAAGTTCACAGGCCTCTTACTGAACAAAATCAGTTTTTACAAAGAGTGCATGGAGCTTGGAGCCGAGATACCTGTCACATTCTTCCCAAACAACCTTAAAGATGTAGAATCGATCTCCAAAAAGATCTCGTATCCGGCAATTATCAAACCGGGTCTTGGACATGAATGGCGAAAAAGATTTAAAGGAAAAAAGGTCATAGAAATTTCATCTCCCCCTGAACTTTTATCAAAATATGAGCAATATTGCCCTAATGCTGAAGAAATGGTTATTCAAGAGGTTGTTCCAGGAAAAGAGGGGAATATCGCCATCTTTGGAGGATATTTTAACAAGAATTATGAACCAGTATCTGTATTTACCGCAAAGAAGACCCGTCAATATCCGCCAATGTTTGGTTCAGGGAGTTTATGCGAAAGTCACTGGTATCCTGAGATCGCAGATATGAGCATCAATCTGGTTCGAAAGATGAAATACCATGGAATCTGTGGTACAGAATATAAGTGGGATCCACGGGATGCCAAGTGGAAGCTCATGGAAATTAATTTCCGTCCTACTCTTTGGTTTGCTATCACCCGGGCATCCGGGGTGGATATCGTTTATGATGCTTATCTTGACCTTACTGGACAAAAGGTTCAAAGAAAAATCGGGACCCAGAGGAATGGGGTTGTCTGGCAATACTTATTGAGAGATGCTGTCTCAGTTTTTCATTATCTAATAAAAGGGGAGTTGAGTGGAGCTGAACTAAAGCAGTTTGCCAATCCTAATAAAGAGTATGCCATAATTTCCTCCAAAGATTGGGGGGTAAATTTAATGTACCCCCTTTATGCATTATTCGAGTACTTTAGGCACTTTTAATCCTTAATTTTACAAGCCTTTTTTTCAAACTCTTGTATTTCGCACTCCGGTGGTAAATCTATTCACTGCTTTGTCCTCCCTGGACTGTCAAGTTCTATCCATGAAAGGTTGAACATGATTAACGCCTTAACTATCGATGTAGAGGACTGGTTTCACATACTCGATTTAAAGAATGGCTATAAACTTGAGGATTATGACCAGTTGGAATCAAGGGTTGAAAGAAATACCGAGGTCCTACTTCGAATTCTTGGTGATTACAAAGTCAAAGGAACATTTTTTGTCTTAGGATGGGTTGCCGAAAAATTCCCTGATTTAGTGAGAGAAATACACAAGCAAGCCCATGAAATCGCCTCACATGGATATGCCCATTACCTTTGCTATAAAATGACTCCAGAAGAGTTTAAAAAAGATGTGCAAAAGTCCATCCAAATTCTTGAAGATTTAATTGGGGAAAAAGTGTTGGGGATTAGACTGGCTGGGGAATCTATAAAAAGAGAGAATTTATGGGCTTTAGATATACTTATTGACTTAGGGATTGTATACGACTCTTCAATTTATCCGGGTGTCAGAGGCCACGGAGGATTGCCGGGAGCCCCAAGGTTTCCATACTACCAAAAGACCCCCCAGGAGAGAAAAATATTTGAGATACCGTCAAGCTGTTTTGATTTGTTTGGCAAGAAGGTCGGTTTTGCAGGAGGCGGGTATCTCCGCTTGTTTCCCTATTCTATTATCAAGAGAGGAATAAA
>JAKLQB010000358.1 GCA_022013615.1 Desulfobacterales bacterium
AGAAAAAGTAATTGCTGAATGGGAATCAAAAAGAAAGGCCGCTACACAAAAGGAAATCACTGAAATCATCAGTTACATTCAAACACCTGAAGGGAAAAAATATGTCCTTCCCCTAAACAAGGAAGACGGAAGATAAAACTTACGGCTTATTGTGGATTAGTGTGAAAGCCTTTGTTAACATCATGTATGGTAACTCAATCTAATATTCCAATATATGGGGATTGGATGCTGTCTTCTGCTTAACTTTCGAAGTGCCACCCTTTTTTAACAGGTTATAAAGCCACTGGTAGATGAGGTGATCGCCGAAAAAACCGACCCTTTTAAATATGTTCATATATGAATAGAATTCCTGCTTTATCCACGTCCTGCCTTCTTCCAACTGATCAGGAGTCATCCTCGCAGGCCTGAAAACGGCATGGATTCCGTTGTAGTGTTCCCAGTTTCTATCTATAATCCTTTCTTCTTCTTCCAGTTTCTCTTTAAGCTTCGTACCCGGATAAGGGGTAAGTATCGAGAAAGTAGCTGCAGGAAGTCTCATTTTCACAATAAATTCAAGTGTCCTCTCAAATATCGAAGTGTCCTCGTTATCAAAGCCGAAAATGAAAGATCCATCAATGCCGATCCCGCTATCCAGGATGCGCTGTATCATTTCCTTGTACCTATTAAAGTTTATGGGTTTACCTGATGCCCTGAGTGAATTTCTGCTGATCGATTCCACACCGATCAACATCCCCATGCAACCACTCTTCGTAGCCAGGTTAAGGAGGTTACTGTTGTCAGCAAGGTGAAGTGTGCACTGGCTCACCCATTTCTTCTTCAGGGGGATCATCTTTTCCAGCAACTTTGTCGCATAGCCGGGGTCTCCAAAGATATTGTCATCCACAAATATCAGAAATTTACCATCCATGCGCTCTATTTCTTCTATGACCTGATCCTCATTCCGGACCCTGAACGTGTTGCCAAAGAATTCTGTTACAGAGCAGAATACGCAACGGAAGGGACAGCCTCTGGAGAGTTGAAATACGTTCCTGGTCAGATAGCGCTTGTTCTTAAGGACTGCCCTGTCTGGTAAAGGGAGCCTTGAGATGTCCGGAAACGCTTCGTGTTTATAGAACTTGGCAAGTGTCCCTTTACGGAAATCGCCTATGACCTTTTCCCATAAGCCCTCGGCTTCTCCTATGACCACACTGTCCGCGTGTTCACCGGCTTCATCCGGAAGGGCACTCGCATGGATACCACCGATAACAACTGCAATTCCACGTTTTCTGAATTCATCACAAATCTCATAAGCCCTGTTAATCTCGGATGTATTTGCGCCTATCCCGACAAGGTCCACAGGACTGTTATAATCAATTGTGTCGATGTTCTCATCCAGGATTTCGACATTGATGTCACTTGGTGTGATGGACGCTATCATCATGAGGTTCAGTGGAGCTATCTGGAAATATCGCTTGAAGTTTTGTTTTCTATGCACAGGTGCAATTAGATTGATTTTCATGTTTTCCTTGAAGACATTGCCTGTGATGCGATTTGTGCTCCGTACTTGCGGTTGGAAAGGAAGCGAAAAAAACCGGCAATAGATCTGCGGTGTCGAAAATAGAATGAAATATAGGCCCAAATATGCCACATTTGCATTTCCATTCGCGGAATGCGTGGATGTTTGTACACAGCATGAACACCATCATATTTACTCCAGTCCTTCTCCGTTATTTGGTCTTTCAATTCTTCATATATATCTGTGCCCGGATAGGGAGTGAGAATAGTGAATGAAGCAGTGTCAGTGTCCAATTGACAAGCAAACCTGATTGTGGAGCGAATATCTGTGCGTTTTTCTTCCGGCGCACCTAAGATATAGCTAGCCCAGATCTCAATGCCGTTTTCTTTCAAGATTTGTACTGCCTGTAATGTCTGTTCAGAATTTATCCCTTTGTTGAAATGATCTAAAACTCCTGAACTTGGAGTCTCAACTCCGATAAACATGGAATATGCACCGGCTTCTGCCATGTGTTTTACCAACTCAGGGTAACGCACAATCGTGTCTACTCTGCAAAAACACCACCATTGAACGTCTAAGCCTTTTTTCAATATCCCATCGCAAATCCCGTGAGTCCGCTCAGGCGAACCAGCGAAATTATCATCCATAAACGCCACGGCTCCATAGCCCAGGTCACGGACAAGGTATTCCAATTCAGCCAGGACACTTTCAGGACTTCGGGCACGCCATTTGGCACCATCAAAACGTGTTGAGGAGCAAAAACGACATCTGTAAGGACATCCCCTGCTTGTGTACAGGGAGGTTAGAGGTCTATATCCCAGTCGAGTGTGGTAAAGAGACAAATCAATTAGATCTCGCGCTGGAAAGGGAAGTGAATCCACATCCTGAATACGCTTTCGGTCTCCAGTGTCCACAATTCCTTGGGGAGTCATAAGGATCACTCCAGGGATGGAGGTCGGGTCCGCCCCGTTTGTCCATGCGTCAAGCAGGTCAGAGAAACTCTCCTCTCCTTCATCTTTGACCACGGCATCCACATACCCTGTCTTCAAGATTTCTTCAGCCATAAAGCAGGGATGAGGTCCACCCATAACCACTTTTACTCCGGCTGCCTTTGCCTGCCGCGCCAACTCAAACGCCCTATTAAAACGGGTGGTATCACTATGAACCCCGACAACGTCGAATGACTCGAAATCGACCCCTCGGTTGTCTGCAGAACGATCCAGAACTTTGACATCATGCCCACGATTACGGACCGTGGCAGCAACATACAGGATGCCTAATGGCGGAAAGCTGATACCTATAGTGCGAAAGGTGCCTATGGCGGAGGGATTGAGAAGAAGGACTCGCATATCAGATCATTTTTTTTAGTTGCAAAAATTCCGAGACGTTTATCTGCCTATGATGTGGTTTGCAATTACTTTTCGCTGGATTTCAGAAGTTCCTTCGTAGATGGTGAAAACCCTTACGTCCCTGTAGTATCTTTCAACAGCAAACTCTTTCATGTAGCCGTACCCGCCATGAATCTGAAGTGCCTGGTAGGCGACCTTGTTGGCCATTTCAGAGGCAAAAACCTTTGCCATGGAAGCAGCAGCGGAAAAATTCTCTCCCCGGTCTTTCATTGCCGCAGCGTTGAATGTCAACAGCCTGGCTGCCTCAATCTGAGTGGCCATATCAGCTATCATCCATCTGATTCCCTGAAACCTGGAAATAGGTTTGTTAAACTGGACCCGTTCTTTGGCGTAGCTCACGGCCGCGTCCAGGCAGGCCTGGGCAAGACCTACGGACTGGGAGGCAATACCAATCCTTCCGCCGTCAAGAGAGGCCATTGCAATGACAAAGCCATCCCCTTCATTGCCAAGGAGGTTCTCTGATGGAACCCGGCAGTCCTCAAAGATCAATTCTACTGTATCGGATGCCCTGAGCCCCATTTTGTCTTCCTCTTTTCCAACGTGAAAACCCGGTGTTCCTTTTTCAACAACAAAGGCGCTGATTCCCCCATGCTTCTTTTCCCTGTCAGTGTAGGCAGTTACAACCGTTAGATCTGAATTCCTACCACTTGTAATGAACATCTTTGTTCCATTGATGACATAACTGTCCCCGTCTTTTACTGCCTTTGTCTTCTGGCTTGCGGGATCAGAACCGGCGCTCGTTTCTGTCAGGGCAAAGGACCCGAGCATATTCCCTGCTGCAAGAGGCTTCAGATAGGTCTCTTTCTGATATTTTGAGCCATACAGATAAACCGGGCCGCAGGCCACTGAGTTGTGAACCGACATGACCACGGCCGTGGATGCGCAGGCATAACCAATCTCCTGTAAGGCCAGAGAATAGCTGACACTATCCACTCCTGCCCCATTGTATTCGGGTGGCACATTCATACCCATAAGGCCAAGTTCGCCCATCTTCTTGAGATTTTCCGCCGGGAATTCTTTGGTTCTATCTCTTTCCGCAGCCGTGGGCAAAACGACTTCCCTGGCGAACTCCCTAACCATTGCTCGAATCATGCGTTGTTCTTCATTGAGCTGATAGGCCATTGCTAATCCCCTTTTCCGTCGCCCTCTTTCAAATGCTTTTGACCTGTGTGGTTTGATTCAATTTTCTGATGCTTTTGATCTTGTAGTGTGGGTCATTTAAAAAGTCTGCGTCCCTGTGTGCTCTGTGAGAGAAAAAATACTGTCTAATCACGCACAACCGGTTGCCTGAATTATGGTGTATAGAGTACCACCAGAAGCTCGGCTTTTTCAGAACCAATATTTCGCAGTTTATGGACAATGGAGGAATTGAAATGTAAACACTCGCCAGGTCCAAGGATGTTCTTGTTCTCTCCTACAGTTACCTCAACCTTCCCATTGAGCACATATTGAAATTCCTCACCGAGGTGCTGGTAAGTGACAGGTATGTGCTCTGACTTGGGATCCACAAAAATCTTAAATGCCTTAAGGTGTTTATGCCTGGCCTCCGGCGTCAAGGTCTCGTAAGTATAATCCTCAGTTCTTTTTTGAAAATCATCGGCCGACTTTTTGCTCGCCCGCTTTTTTTCTTGTGCTAAAAGAATGCTCGAGTCTATCTCAAGGGCCCTTGAAAGCCGGAGAATAACAGCGACCGGGGGCATTACCTCAGCCTGTTCCACCTGGGAGATGTATTTTGCGCTTAGTCCTGTCTCGTTAGCCAGATGCTTAAGGGTTAATTTTTTCTGTTTCCTCAGCTTCATGAGCTTCTTGCCCAGGGGTTGTGGTTGTTTTTTACGTGGCATGGGTGGTCTCCTATTTGTCAATTTACCACCATCAAAGGTGGTTATTGTTTGTGCCTGCAATGAAATCTCGCTGGGGGGGACTGATATAGATTAAAAGTGAACTAAAGTGAACTAAAGTGACTAAAGTGATCTAAAGTTTTAGCTAACAAAACCTTAATTTTAACTCACTTTATTTCATTTATCTATTTTCTACGGCCAATAGAGGTGAAAATAGCGAGCAGCTCACTACATTCTTCATGTTCGGGTTTTAGTTGCTCCCAGGTCAGCCATTCTACCTCTACTATTACTTCAAGCCAGTATTGCGTTTCACTGGCTTCACTTTCACAAATTGCGATCTTGTTTTTGAAATCGGCCCTGCTTCTTGCGCGATTGGCTTCTCTATAATTCGCGCCAACTGAAGTCCCTGATCTTGTAATCTGCCTCCGAATCTCCCTGCCTTCCGGCGAATTAGGAAGTTTTGTTGAAAGCTTAATGATCCTTACAGCAAATTTCCGTGTCCTTTTCTCAAGCTCCTTGGCGAATTCCTTATTATCCATCTATTCTCAACTTGAATTTGCTTTTTCCTTAACTTTAGTTCACTTTAGATCACTTCGAACTTTAGTTCACTTCTTTCCACAATTTTAGTTCACTTTAGGCATTTTAGGCACTTATTCATAATAGATTTCTTTCATTGTTTATTCCAGTTTCCAGTTTCTATTTTCCAGTTTCATCAGCTAATTGCTTATCATCATCCTCATGTTTCCTACGGAATGTCATCATGCGGTAGATAATGCCAACTAAAATTGTCGCGCTGATGAGAATTATTAGATTAGAAGAAAAAAAGAGCATGATGAACCAGGAAGGATCTTTTAGTCGGTAGGCCCCAATCAGAAGTTGGATTCCAAAAAAAAGAAAAAGACAGCCAGCTAATGAAAGAACAACCTGCCGTATCCACCAAAAAACAATGGAAGTGAAAATACGAGTTACGATTTGCTGGTTATGGTTTGCTCTTTCTATTTCCATATCGTGGGCAAAGCCTTGCTTCACAAGCTATCATTCATGAAGCGGAGCGGCAAGATGATACACGAATTATCAAGCTGAATGGCCTAATTTGGGAAGGACCAGATTATCGCAAGCTGTATAAGGATCCACATTTCCCTCTATAATAGATTCCACAGCTTTTTCAAATTGGCCTGTTTCAGTGAGGTCATTGAGTACCTCCTCGACAAGTCGATTCTTTACCATTTCGAACAGTTCCTCACGGACATTTTCTTTTCTTTTCCTGAAATGTAACCCCCCCAACGCCTTATTGAGATAGCTGCGATGTTTCTCGATTTCTTCTAAAAGCTCCGCTACACCTTTATCAAACACGGCCTGGGCCTTAAGAATGGGTGGCTTCCATCGGCCCCCCTCATATTTATTCTGACCCATTTCTATCATCAGCCTCAGGTCGTTAAGGGTCTTATCCGCCCCCTCACGATCCTCCTTGTTGATCACAAAGACATCTCCCACCTCGAGAATCCCGGCCTTAATTGCCTGGATATCGTCCCCCATTCCAGGGACGACAACGATGACCGTTGTGTGAGCGCTCCTAACAACGTCCACTTCATCCTGTCCAACGCCAACAGTTTCAACAAGTATATAGTCTTTGCCCAT
>JAKLQB010000359.1 GCA_022013615.1 Desulfobacterales bacterium
AACAGGCATTCGAAGGGGACCTTTTGTATTGACACTTTCCAGAAATCTTAACTGCCTTATTGGTGGTAGAGGGTCGGGAAAAAGTGCAGCGATCGAGGCCCTAAGTTTTTTAACCGGAGAATTTAATCAAAAAGAAATAGAGAGAAAAAGCCCAGAAGGCTACCCGGACTGGTATAAACGTGCGAAGGCCACTTTATCTGGATGTCAAGTGAAGATTTGTTGGAAATTATTAAGTGAAAACGGACAAGAGTTGCCAAAGAAGGCGCTTTTTGTTTCACGTTATTTCAATCCTACTGATAAACATGAGCCCCCCAATTACACAAATGCACAAGAGAAGGACATTCGAAACGATTTGATTCCCGAAATAAAGGTCCAACTGTATCGGATTCATGATATTGAGAAAGCTGTCGAGCCTAATAGATTGCGTGATCTTTTTGATAACATATGTGGACCGGAAATTAATCAAATTGAAGGAAAAATCGCCGAATCAATTTCCAAACTAAATGAACAGCGTGAAAAAATAATTGCAACTGCGCAAAAGATAGTAGAACTGACAGAAGATGGCACACCATTACGTCAATATGCATTTAGAAAATGGAAGTATGAAGAGGTAAATCGACCAGACATAAAAGTACATTATGAAAAAATTGATAAAGCTGCCGCGGCAGAAAATACATCAATTGTGACCAAAGGATCTTGGAAAGAAATCACTGAGCGATTCGATCTTCAGAATAGTAAGAATGATGTGAACGATTTTTTCCTTTCAATGGATGAGGATCTATCCCGTGAAGTCTCTACAGAAAACGAATATAATAGGCTTCTAGAAAATGCTCTGTTTCGTGGACCCGAACAATCTCAACCAACCCCCTTTCTCAAGACAGTTTGGGCTGTTAATTCATTGGAACGAGAATTAGTTGAAATCTCTGATAACATCCTTGGTGCCACCGAGCAGATTCAAGATTTGCATAAAAGTTCGCTCGAAGACTTAGCCAGGAAGGGGCTACCTCCCGGTGCAAAAGACCGGGAGGCTAAAAAGAAAGCTTTCGAAGAAGCTGAAGAAGCTTTGAAACAATACAATGAATTGATCTCAAAATGGTCCGAAGAATTATCGGAGCGTAAAACCCTTTTCGGAGATCTGGAAAATAGCTGTAAAGAGCGGACCGGATTACGAAAATTTACCGCTGAGCGCATAACAGATCAACTATCTAAAGACCTTGATCCGACAGTGCTCCTGATTGAAGCAGATGCAAGGCCGATGGACGACAAAACTGAATTCAAAAATTGGCTCCATAGGAATATTGCGCCATGTTTTCCAAAGTACAAAGAGAATCGGATTGAAGCCCTTTTAAAGAAAGGTCTCATGCCCGAATCACTTTTACAAACGTTACTCAATGAGAGTTCGGATTCCGGTGCTATTTTATGTGTGGATGTTGAAAAGGCTGCAGAGGGAAGAATTTTATCCGAGGAAGCGAATGAAATAGTGAAAGCGTGTGAAGCGTGTTTTAAGTGGATCCCCGAAGTTGATCAAGATACATATGGGAAAGACTTCTTGGAAAAGCTCCCTCTAGAAATAAGGGAAGGCTTATGGACTTTTCCATATGACGAAAAGACAAAAAGGCTCAGACTTGAAAATGTTTTACAACTTCATGAAATCGTTTTCGAAGATATGCCTGTTATCAGAATGAACGACAGACCAGAAGAACCAGGTAGTAAAGCCAGACCTATAGATGAACTATCGCCAGGCCAAAGATGTAGTGCTATTCTGCCAATTTTGCTCTTAAACGGCACTTCTCCACTGATAATTGACCAACCAGAAGATAATTTAGATAACAGATTGATAAGACAGGTTATTGTCAATATACTCGCGAGTATAAAGCTCAGGAGGCAAGTTATCATTTCTACTCACAACCCAAATTTACCAGTTCTTGGGGACGTGGAACAGGCCATTATTCTTCGAGCGGTTGGAGAAAAGGAATGCAGTCTTGATTCAATCGGAGATCTAGATTCTGAGGCTGTTGTTGCCCATATAACAGATATTATGGAGGGAGGCCGAGAAGCATTTCAATACCGTCAATCAATATATCAACCATACTGGCAAGGACCTGTTAATGAAATATAAAAATATTTCCTTTTTAATATATATTTGAGAGGTACTTAATGCATTTTGATTATCACGGCATAACATCATCAAGATCCCGTCCGATACCAGCCAGCATTCTTGAATTGGCTACTAACATAATTACTGATTGGATGCCAGGCACCCCGAATTCTCTTGCCAGAGGTTTTGTTGATCTGCTTTCTACGATAATTGATACAGTTAGAATAAACGGAAATGATCAGTGGACATTGCGACCAAGAGTTGCTCAGTTTGAAAAGCAGTGGAAACAAGTGACTTCATGGATATTGGGTGTTGCCTTTTGTAAGAGGATAATAGCAATGGAGGGGTATCCATGGATAGCTCCGGTAAGTGCCTTTGTCTCACAAGGCAGGCTATCA
>JAKLQB010000360.1 GCA_022013615.1 Desulfobacterales bacterium
CCACGAATTCTGTTTCTATGGACAGCTTTCTCAAAAAGTCACCAATCTGCGGCCCCCCGCCATGGACCACAATGGGGTTCATTCCCACATATTTCATTAAAATAATGTCCAGAGCAAAATTTCTCTTTAGCCGTTCGTCCACCATGGCATGGCCGCCATACTTTACAACGATGGTAGCCCCGTTAAATCTCTGTATGTATGGAAGGGCCTCAATAAGAACATTTGCTATGTCTTTTTGATCATTCAGCATCTCGAAATATTACACCTTTTTGCAACAGTTACAGGATATACCTGCTTAGGTTTTCATCCTCCAGTATGTCCGCCAGTTTTTCTCCCACATATTTTTTGGTAATAGGCACACTTGTGGCGGTCATATCCGGGGCATCGTAGGATATCTCATCAAGCAACTTCTCCATGACAGTATGGAGGCGACGGGCTCCGATATTCTCCGTACGTTCGTTTACATCGCTGGCCATGCTGGCGATTTCTCTGATAGCCGAATCCTCAAACAAAAGCTCAATTCCCTCCGTGGCAAGTAAGGCCTTATATTGAATGATCAACGCATTTTTTGGCTCTGTGAGAATTCGAACAAAGTCTTCCATAGAAAGGGAATCCAGCTCCACCCTGATAGGAAATCTTCCCTGAAACTCCGGCAAAAGGTCCGAAGGCCTGCTTACATTGAAAGCGCCTGCCGCAATGAACAGGATATGGTCAGTCTTAACCATCCCGTATTTGGTGATAACCGTTGAACCTTCCACAATAGGCAGGAGATCACGCTGTACTCCCTCCCGGGATACATCAGGACCGTATGAAGACTCTGAGCCTGCAATCTTATCCAGTTCGTCCAGAAATATGATGCCATTTTGTTCTGTCATGCGGACTGCGCTTTCGATAACCTTATCCATGTCGATAAGCTTTTGCGACTCCTCTTGAAATACGATTTCCGTGGCCTCCGGGATCTTCACACGCCTCTTCTTTTTTTTGGATGGAAAGATATTCCCGAAAACCTCCTTCACGTTAAACTCCATTTCTTCGAGGCCTGCGGCCGAAAATATCTCCACCATGGGAACATTGCTGTCGGTCACCTCTAATTCCACATAACGCTCATCCAGCTTCCCCTTTCTTAACATACGCCGCAATTTTTCACGTGTGGAGGAGCTTTCTGTTTTTCCCGTCCTTACCACTTCCAATATTTTTTCCTTCTCCCCCTCCTCTTCTCCACGAAGTTCCTCCTTCTTTCTGGGCAGTAGAATATCAAGCAGCCTTTCCTCTGCCAGTTCACGGGCCTTCACCTTCACACTTTCCTGTTCCTCTTTTTTGGCCATATTGACAGCCAGTTCTGTCAGGTCCCTGATAATGGCTTCCACATCACGACCCACGTATCCTACCTCGGTGAATTTAGTGGCCTCTACTTTGAGAAACGGGGAGTTGGCAAGGCGGGCCAGACGCCTGGCAATTTCAGTTTTTCCAACCCCTGTGGGGCCAATCATGATGATGTTTTTCGGGGCGATCTCATCCCTCAGTTCCGGAGGGACTTGCTGTCGGCGCCACCTGTTTCTCAGGGCAATGGCTACCGAACGCTTTGCCTGGTCTTGCCCGATGATGTATTTGTCCAGCTCTGAAACAATTTCTCTCGGTGTCAAAGCCTTCATGAGTTGATCTCTTTCTGTCCCATCTTTTTCCATAACTGCCTCTGTAGGAATATTTTTGATTTTAGATTGGCGATTGACTATTCAAAGAAATGTCTTTCAATTCCCGTAATTAATTACAAAGATTCACTCCTCAGGTTCAAGTTCATGGATAACTACCTCTTCATTTGTATAAACACAGATAGACGCGGCTATCTTCATTCCCGCACGAGCAATTGCATCAGCGTCCAGGTCGGAATGTTGCACAAGTGCCTGGGCAGCAGCGAGGGCGAAAGGTCCGCCAGAGCCGATAGCAGCCACGGATTCATCTGGCTCTATTACATCCCCGGTGCCGGAGATGATGAAGATATGTTCCTTATCCATGGCAAGCAGCAATGCCTCAAGTCTTCTGAGTATCTTGTCTGTTCTCCAGTCTTTGGCCAACTCAACAGCAGCCCTGGTGAGATTCCCATTATAGGTCTCCAGTTTTGCTTCCAGCCTTTCGAACAGGTTAAAGGCGTCAGCCGCTGCGCCGGCAAACCCCACCAGCACCCTGTCTTTGAACATATAACGAACCTTTGTGGCCTTTTGCTTCATAATCGTATCACCAAGGCTCACCTGTCCGTCTCCTGCCATTACGGCCCTTCCATTTTTTCTGATCGCGAGAATCGTGGTAGCTCTTATTTTCCCGAAGACATTTTGATTCATGGCATTTATATCCTCTTTAGTACCTTAGTCACATCATCCCTATGTTCTGTTTTTATTGACTCCTCGGATGGGCCTTATCATAGACTTCCATAAGCCTATCAAGACTTACATGTGTATATTTCTGTGTGGTAGAAAGGCTCTCATGCCCCAGGAGTTCTTGCACTGCCCGGAGATCAGCGCCCCCATCCAACAGATGCGTGGCAAAGGTGTGCCTCATAGAATGAGGGCTAACATCAGCGGTTAGACCGCTCTCTATGGCATATTTCTTAATAATCCTCCCAATACTTCGCCCGGAAAGTGCCCCCCCCCGAAAATTGATAAGAAGAGGCTCATCCCGGGAGATATATACATTTCTTGGTCTAAGATATTGAGTCGCCTCCAGGTAGTTTCTAACGGCCTGTAAGGCCTGCCTGCCAATGGGTACAATCCGCTCCTTATCCCCTTTGCCTATGACTCTGACTAAGCGTTCGTCAAAATCAATACTGGATATGGTAAGTGCCTCAAGTTCGCTCACGCGAAATCCGCAAGAATAAAGCACCTCCAGAATAGCCAGGTCCCTCAGTCCCAGCGGTTTTTCCCTCTCAGGTCTCTCAAGAAGCCTGAAGACCTCATCCACAAGAAGATACGTGGGCATGTATTTTTCTAACTTGGGCGTTGCGATATCTGCTGCAGGATTCCATTTGGTTAAACCTTTCCTCTCCAGGAAAAGGAAAAATGAACGAACGGCAGAAAGCTTACGGGCAATGGTAGACCGCCTGAACCGCCCATAAAGGCTTCCGAGATACGCTCTGATAACCTGAGAATCAATCATTCCAATGCCTGGGTCGGAATTTTCACCTTCAGACCGTGCTTCTCTTAAGGCCACGAATTCTGAGAACTGCCTCAGGTCAATCTGGTAGTTTCTTATTGTGTGTAGAGAATACCTCTTTTGATTTCTCAGGTACTCGATAAATTGCTCTATGAGGTCATGGAGTAACAAAATGAGTGCGTCCGGTTTTTTCCGTTAGCTGTTTTTAGTTGTTTTTCTTTGAAAAATTATTTAGTTTAACATATCTATATTAATTGGCAATTAAAAAATGAGTGCCCACATTCTTGCCTTGACTTTGCAGTGCATAGGGCATTAATCTTACAAAAACCAAAAAAAATCAAACTAATCGGGAAAGGACTTGCGCATGGAAAAAAGAGCTGAACAGTTAAGAAATGTAGCCCTCATCGCTCACGGGGGTTCAGGCAAAACTTCTTTGGCCGAAGCCATTCTTTTTAACGGAAAAGCAACCACAAGGCTGGGCAAAGTTGATGACGGCACGTCAAACCTGGATTTTGAACCTGAAGAAATAAAGAGAAAAATTACAATTAACACCTCTTTTCATCACTGCAACTGGAAAAAACACACTATTAACCTTATTGATACACCAGGAGACGACAATTTCCTTTCAGACACCAGGCTTTCAATGCAGGCGGCCGATGGCGTGGTATTAGTTATAGATGCCACCGATGGCGTAAAGGTTGGAACAGAAAAGGTCTGGAAATTTGCAGATGAATTGCAGCTCCCCAGAATTATCTTCATCAATAAACTGGACAAGGAAAGATCAGATTTCTTCAAAATCGTGGAAGAAAGCTCCCGGACTTTTGATGTCAAAGCAACGCCGGTATTTCTTCCCATAGGTGCTGAGGCCAAATTCGAGGGGTTAGTCGACCTGATCCGAATGAAGTCCTACCGTTACAGCAAGGATGGCAGTGGAAAATTTGAGATCGGAGACATACCTGCTGATATGGAGGAAATCGTCAGTGAATGGCGTGAAAAAATAATAGAGAACATTGTTGAAGCCAACGACGACCTCATGGAAAAGTACCTGGAGGGGGAAGAACTCACAACCAGAGAGATTGAGGAAACTTTCATGCAAGGAATCAAATCGGGCATGATAGTCCCCACGGTCTGCGGCTCCGCTACTTTGAACCTGGGTATTCCGCAATTGATGGACCTTATTGTCCAGGGGCTCCCCTCGCCCCTTGAAAAAGCTCCCAGGGAAGGGACCAAACCTGGTGGAGAAGAAGTTATAGAAAGGCCACCCACGGTTGACGCTCCTTTTTCTGCCCTTGTGTTTAAGACCATTGCCGACCCATTTGCTGGCAGGCTTACCCTTCTAAGAGTCTTTTCAGGTACGACTAAATCGGATTTGACACTTTATAACGCCAATAAAAAAACCAAAGAAAAATTCGGCCAGCTTCTTCTCATAGAAGGTAAAAAGCAACGGCCGGTGGAAATGGCTGGCCCTGGAGATATTATCGCCATAGCCAAATTAAAAGAGACTTCTACAGGAGATACCCTGTGCTCCCCTGATGATCCTATCATCTATAAACCCTCTGAACCGCTGCCATCTGTTATATCTTATGCGGTTGAGGCAAAAGTCAAGGGCAGTGAAGACAAGGTCTTTGGCTCTTTGGCTAAACTCCTCGAAGAAGACCCCACTCTAAGGCTGGAGAGGGACCAGGCTACCTCCGAGACTCTCCTTTCCGGCACAGGGCAGATACACTTAGAAACCACGTGCGAAAAACTGCAACGAAAATTCGGGGTGGAGGTTAATCTGAAACCCGTTACGGTGCCTTACCGGGAAACCATTAAAAAATCTGTGCAAAAAGTCATTTACCGCCACAAGAAGCAGACTGGTGGCAGAGGCCAATTTGCCGAGGTTCATTTTGATGTCTCCCCTTTGGAAAAGGGTGCAGGATTTGAGTTCGATGAGGCCCTGACCGGCATGAATGTACCCAGAAATTTCGTGCCTGCCGTGGAAAAAGGACTTAACGAATCACTTACAAGCGGGACCCTGGCCGGCTACCCTATCGTGGACCTGAAGGTCCGCTTCTTTGACGGTAAATCCCACGACGTGGACTCATCCGAAATGGCATTTAAAATAGCAGCCCGCATGTGCCTAAAAAAGGCGATGCAGGATGCGAATCCTACACTTCTCGAGCCCATCATGAAAATGGAGATTACAATCCCGGAGGATGCGATGGGCGATGTGATGGGCGACCTAAACGGTCGACGCGGAAGGGTCCTTGGAATGGACAGTCAGGGAAGATATCAGGTTATTAAGGCCAATGTCCCTATGGCCGAAGTCCTGCAGTACGCCCTGGATCTCAATGCCATAACTGGAGGCCGTGGAACATTTCAGATGGAGCACTCCCATTATGAGGAAGTTCCAGCCCAGCTTGCAGAAAAGGTGATCGCAGCCGCTAAGGATAAAGAATAGACGCGCGATGGACAAACAGTTTACAGCAGGGATTCTGACAATCAGCGACAAAGGGGCTGCGGGCAAAAGAAAAGATGAGAGCGGAGATATTGTCGCTAAAATGCTGGAGCAATACGGCTTTCTCGTACTGAGGAAGAAGATCATCCCTGATAATAGGCAGGAAATTGAAGATACGCTTATAGAGTGGGTTGACAGAGAGGGGTTCTCCTTCATCGTCACCTCTGGAGGAACCGGCCTCAGCCCAACGGATGTCACCCCGCAGGCCATGGAAAAAGTCATTGATTATGAGGTCCCTGGCATGGCAGAGGCCATGCGCGCCGCCAGCCTAAAAAAAACGCCCCACGCCATGATCTCCCGTGCCATGGCGGGTGTCAGGAAGAGCTCCCTCATAATCAATCTCCCTGGAAGTCCGGGCGGGGCAAGGGACAACCTTTCTGTAGTATTTCCTGCCCTGAATCACGCCCTTTTAAAGCTGACCGGAGACACTTCCGACTGTGCCGTTCAGAGCGCAAAAAACCCCCTCCTTGCTTGATACCTTAATCCATTTATCCATTCATGTCCTTCCTCAAAACACGAGAGGGGGAGGTAAGAATGCGGTGATTGGTTCTTTTAGGTGTTGTAGATATCAGAAGCCTTTTCCGGATATAATCCCAGCACGCCTTCCTCCGAGGCATCGCAAATGCCGCGCTCGGTGATAAGACCGGTCACAAGGCGGGCAGGAGTGACATCAAAGGCGTAGTTTACGGCCGGACTGTCTTCAGGTGTCAAAAGGACCCTCTTGAGTTCTCCATGTGGGAGAAAACTGCTTACAAAATGGGCTCTAGCGCCGTAGCCTCAGGACTCTTTGTAAGGAGTTCCTTCCACGCGGGAGATATGTTTAACAGGATGG
>JAKLQB010000361.1 GCA_022013615.1 Desulfobacterales bacterium
TACCGTTAAAAGCAAAGTTCACGGAACCAGCATTAAAAGATGCCAGTTCAGGGCTAAGTGTGGCGACGGTCTGCACACGTTCCTCTGCAGACATCCCTAAACCTCCGCCCGTGGTCAGGCAGAGAATGATATCACATTTGCTTTTAACGGTACTGGCGATTTCTCGAAATATATCCAGATCAGTAACCGGCTGGCCTGTTTTTGGGTCTCTGACATGGACATGGCACACTGTCCCCCCAGCTTCATGAACCGCAAGAATTTCATCAATGATTTGTTCTGGTGTAATGGGTAGATAGGGGGACATGGTTGGCGTATGAATACTACCTGTAATAGCTGCAGTGATAATTCTTTTTTCCATTATCTTTCTCCTTATTGGTTTGGCAGCATAATTCTTAAAAGGGCTAAAGCGTTGCCAATACTTTAGGCATAGCGCTCCGGGTTCACCCTCAATTCTTCGAGGAAGTCATCAACGATTCGTTCCTGGTCGTATTCTGAATTCCAGTTCCATTCCTTCCTGGCAATACTGTCATCAACGGGGAGTGCAAGTTTATCGACAACTTTTTGAATTTCCTGGTCCGGTTTAAAATCGATTTGGGCAGCGGGAATTCTATCTTTAACAACGTCTGCCAGATCTTGGGCGCTGGCAATCGGAGTGGCACCACCAACGACATAATTCACCATCTTGATGTTTTCTAAAGGAGCTTCGCTCAACTTTACAATAGCTAAGGCGGCATCCTTGAAATACATTGCCGCGCATTTAGTTTCAGGTTTCACCCATATAGTAAAGGGATTACCCTTCGCGCATTCCTCGATGACCCAGGAGGTATATTGGACTATACCGGGAGTTTTAACGCCCGGCCCCACGATGGATGGGTAGCGTATGCCCCTGTAATCCAGACCGTACTTTCGCTTGTAAAACAGTCCCATATGTTCACAAAAAACCTTGGTACACCCATAAAATAGCATGGGACGTTGCAAGGTGTAATCGTCGATTACATCTTCACGGATGTCCAAACCATAGGTCGCAAGTGTGCTGGAAAAAAATACCTGGGGCACTTCGAATAATTTCGCTGCCTCAAGCACATGGAAGGTACCCATGGCATTAGCACGAAACGATGCGGCATGGTCCGCATCAGAGGGCACTGAGAGCATGCCCCCCAGATGGTAAATCACATTGGGTCTGTGTTTCTTTACAATATTTAGAACGTGACTGAAATTTCCTAAATCGCCCCGAACTATCTCGATTTGATCCGCAACGTCATTCAACAACTTTGTAGAAGGGTTAATGTCAAAAACAACGAGATCTTTCTCTCCTTTCTCCAAAAGCAGGTGCACAATTTGAGCTCCGATAAAACCCGTACCTCCAGTGATGAGCGTACTCATAGCTACCTCCTAATCTATTCCCAATAAAGACTTTTCAACCGATTTAAAAACTCTTGATCGCGTTTTTGGATGGCCTTATCAAGACCAGCCTGTGAAAAATCAACAGTGTAATCGTAGAATCCTTTCCCGCTTTTGACGCCGTCATGTCCTTGAGAAACAAGTTGTTGTAATGCCTTGGGAGGCTCTGTTGAACTTTGAATTTGAGGAAGCAGGTTTTCTAAGACCGCAAGCCAGAGTTTGACCCCTCCCAGATCCATAGTGAGCAGAGGGCCTATGCTGGCTAATCGAAAGCCAATGCTACCCTTCACCGCCTTGTCAATATCCTCGGCGCTAGCTATGCCCTTCTCATAAAGATCTAGAATTTCTCGAGCCATGGCTATCTGAATTCGATTGACAAGGAAGCCGGGAAGTTCCTGCCTGATTTTTACCGGCATCTTCTTTATCTTTGCCAGGAGCCTGTATGCCGTATTTAGCGTCTCTTCACTGGTCCACTTTGACTTCACAACCTCTACCGTTGGCACAATGTGCGGGGGATTAAACCAATGAGTGACAACCAGTCTCTCTCTGTTTTTAACCCTCACACCAATCTCCCCCATAGTCAGGGAGGAGGTGTTGCTGGCTATGATAGCATCTTTTCTGCAGAAGGATTCAACCTGCTCGAAAAGATCTTGCTTTAGGCTTAAATCCTCTGGGACTGCTTCCACAATGAAATCACTTCCATCTACGGCGTGATTTAAATCAGCAGTAGTGGATAGCCTTTTGAGGGACAACTCGATATCCTGTTTTCCGATAAGACCGGACTCGTAGAAAAGCCCAAGGTTTTTCTCTATGTGAGCCTTAGCCGTATCCAGTATGGTTTGCTGAATATCATAAAGCATTACGGGATAGCCGCCCATAAGAAAACTCTGGGCTATGCCATGACCCATAATGCCGGCCCCAAGAACTGAAATATTTTTTATTTCTTCCAGCTTCACAAATGACTCCTTTCTAACTCAATTAGGGTATCACTACCAGAGATGGTGTAATTTTAACAAATTTATGTTGATAGATTGAAAGGTTTTTAAAGACTATCCTCATCCTGCTTTATCTTCTTGAAACTCCTGTCAAAGCTCTAACCCACAAGCAATCTGGGAAGCCAAAGGCATAGCTGTGGAAAAATGATGATAATGATTACCACAAGTATTTGAATAAACACAAAAGGAATGATCCCCCTGTACATGTCAGGCAGTTCCAGCCCCACGTCTATACCTTTCAAATAAAATATGGAGTAAGCGAAAGGTGGTGTTAGAAACGATATCTGCAGACTTGTACAAACAACCAGCCCGACCCACAGAGGGTTAAAGCCCAAACTGTTGAGTATTGGACCAAATATGGGGACCATAATCAGAAGTATGCCGATCCAGTCAATAAACATGCCCATGAAGAGAATGATGAGAAGCACGGCTATAAATATGCCCCACGGGCCAAAACCAAAAGAAGTCAGGAAATCCGTAATCACTTGGCCACATCCAGCGCTCAAAAAGGCGCCAGTAAATAGATTAGCTGCTATCGCAATGAAAATTATCATTGCGGTGATTCTGATGGTTACGTAGCAGTTTTGTTTGAAGCCCTCCCATGTGAGCTGTTTATAAGCCAGCCCTAAAACAGTCGCCCCGATTGAGCCCACTGCGCCGGCCTCTGTAGGGGAAGCAACACCAAAAAAA
>JAKLQB010000362.1 GCA_022013615.1 Desulfobacterales bacterium
AGAGGCTGGCAAGGTGGGTTAATGGTCTGAAATAATAAGGGAAATTGCAATAAGAAATCCAGGTTCCTATATATTGATAGATCGGAACACACAGTTCCGAATAAAAGGATTTTGACACCATAATCACGTTTTTTAGGAATATTCGTTAAGAGTTCCATAGCCCTTTTTCTCCAGCAGTGCCTGTTTTTCCATCTTCGAAAGGATAGAGGGGGGTAGAGAAAAAGAATTTTCCTTCTCTGTTTCCATCAAGTTTTTCCCATCGAATGCTACAACCTTAGCAATTGGCTTAATGAAGCACTGTCTAAGGGAGTAAGTATAGGCTCCCTGATCGGGAATAAGAAGGATATCCCCAGATTCTACTCCTTCTCCAAAAATGGATATTCCCCAAATATCATAGGGTGTGCAAAGAGAACCAAAAATTTTCAAATGGCGCTCTTTCAGGGAAGGTTTTGTTAGATTGATAACAGGGATAAATTCGGAGAGAGGACGTTCCCAGCCTAAAAGGTTTGTACCCCCATCAGTAATTACCGTCCTGAAGTCCTTCTTGTCAACTACCCTGAGCAGAATATGCATGGCCGGGGTTGAAATCCATCTGCCTGGCTCCAGCCAGATTTCGACGTCGCATAAAGGAGGACCCTGCCGCGAAAGTGCCTTTGCTATTTCCCTTGCGAAATCCTCAAGCGGTTTTGCCTTATGGTAGTAATGTCTTATTTTGAACCCAAATTCTGGATCAGTGAGCTGGATGAGTTTTCCCTTTAAAGTATTTTGTGGATTGAGCCATTCACCCTGTTCAGGCCAGAAGCCTCCTCCTATATCAAGAACTTGGAAAGACTGCATCAAGTTCATAGGTATGTATTGCCGGATGTACGAACCGATCTGTTCTATCATATTAACCTGTGCCTTTGGCCCCAAATTCCAACTGGCATGAAACTGAATTGCATGAATCTCTACATCTTTTGCGATCATTGCCCTCTTTAGAATAACTGGCAAATTGCCAAGAGGAATTCCAAACTTATTCCATCCATTGTCGTGATTACTGTGGACACGGATCCCCACTTTCATAGTATCTCCATGGCCCTCTTCCTGTTTCAGAATTTTAGATAACCTTTCAAATTCACCCATGCTGTCCATGAGTAATGTTACATTTTGGCGATTTTGGATGGCGAGTAAAAGCTCATCATCGGTCTTTCCAGGCCCACTGAAGATGATATGTTTGCACCCCATGGAAAGTGCTGCCTTTAATTCGAATCCACTTGACACATCGAGCCCAATCCCTGCTGCCACAGCGCCTTTGCATATACCCTCAAAAGAATTGCTCTTTAAAGCATAAAAGATTCTGTATCGATCAAGGTATCTTGAAAAAACCTTGTGGAAATGACTTATTTGCAGGGATAGAGATGGCTCGTCAAAAAAATATTGTGGTGTTCCAAATTGGTATGCGCTCTTCAGAAAAATGTCTTTTTTTTTGTAGTAAAGAGTTTAAATAATTATTAAGGATCTCTTGAGGAAGACGTTTTTCATGGCTTTTTAATGCTCTAACAAAAAGAGGGACTAATTTAAATATGGCCTGGTTATCCCTCCCGGTGGCAAATAGTTTTTTAATTACATGTATTTTGTTTTGATTCCTTTTGTCCATAATTACAGTTACATCCCTCTAGTTTTTTGCAACCCAAAGCCAATTATTCATACTATGGAAATTTTGAGAAGGCTTTGAAGGTACTGAGACACAGAGAACAGATTAGAATTAAAATCAAGAGAGACTATGCAGTATCCAAGGAGTCTGTTGTCATAGTCGGCAGGGGGAAAAACAATTCCGTCGCCCACATTTTTTTTAAGTACCATTGCCTTGACCCAGGGAAGGGGGAAAATCCGGGATGGATCCAGATAAATGATTACCCCTTCCTTCGGGGCAAAGAAGTTTATACTCGCGAATGATTCAGGAGGCATAGAAAACACCTCAGGAGGTTGGAATTTCCCGGACATAATATGTAAATGCGTCCCAAGTAGGTCATATCCTGTGGCGATTTCCACCAGATCAGGGATTGAATCACCACCTGGCCGAGGTGTCATCTCTATGATAACCGGAAGTCCGTCATCAGGAACAATGAAATCGGCCATAAAGTGTCCCCAGATAAACCCCAAGGAGATTACGGCCCTTTTGAGGACATAAAGCAGGTTTTCTCCAGAGAACCTTTCTGGATAAGAAGGGGGGAATGTGTACGCGAGAATGGAGCCAAATAGCTGGTCAAGGGCTTTTATCTTCCCTGTTTCCCTGATAATCATTATTTGTCCATTCTGAAACATGAAATCACAACTAAATTCAGGTCCAGAGACAAACTCTTCGACAATCCATGAGCGGCATGGGTCAATAGGAGTGGTCTTAGAAGGGATGGGAATTGGTCTAAAGAGAGGATTTGACTCCCTCCTGGGAAGCTCATCCTTCAGGGTTCCTACTGCTCTTTTAATCTCCTCTTCATCATCACATCGAAACACGAGTTCACTTCCGCTTCCAGAAACAGGTTTTAATACAATTGTCCTCTTGATGCAGCGAAAAAAGTCAAGGGTTTCATTCAGGTTCGAAGCGATAGCGGCAGCCGGGGTGGGAATTTCTGCTTTTTTCCAGAGGCTTCTTGCTTCAAATTTGTTCCTTGCATGGACGATAGCTTCCAGAGAGGGGAATGGCAGTCTTAGATGATGAGCTAACCTGGCTGCGGGAATAAGGGACTCGCAGTCAAAGCAGGCCACACCCTGAGGTGACAGATTATTAGTGGATAGATTCAAATCCACCACGTGCATTGTTTGTTCAAAATCTTCAAGATAGCTAAACAGAAGTGCAGATTTTTCTATGCCTTCGAGAAAAGGATCCCCTTGAAATCGTAGGTCAAGCACAAAAAGTACAGATGCTGGATATTTGTCATAAATTTTTCTCACATAGTCAGGGGTTGTTCCTACCACGATGACTGGCTCACACCACATGAAAAATTTCCCCCTCGGCAGTTAGATTGAGTGCATATAGCTGACCTCTACCGAGGAAATTGTAGTGGCACTTGCCGATTCGTGTTCTGCTTCATGTTCAGTTCTCAATGCGGGTGTTAGGAATTTGTAAAGTGGCTCAGGATCAAGGTGCCAGAGTTTCTTCCAGTGGAAATCACCGCAAAGGAAATCAACCTTAGAAAGACGTTTTTTGAAAGCAAAGTCAATGTGATACATATTTATGGCCTTCGCTATCCCTGGTAGTTCAAGATCGGCCCCACCAAGGAATACCGTATATGTTCCCCGATATAATGCACCTAGATCGACCGCCACAATTCTACCATTGATTTCAAGAGATACCATCCGGAGCCATCCCTTACGGTGGAGAAAATGCATGGTGTCTCTGACGCTTTCTCTGAACCGAGGATCATAAAGATAAGAATCCAGTCCGAAACGCTGGATGCTTGTTTTTACTATAAAGTCAAAGTCTTGCAATCGGTTTAAATGGAAGGAACAGGCAGTATCAGTTAGGGATTTGATCGTTTTAATAAGGTTCTTGTATTTTTTGTTGGGAAACCTATTGCGGTAAAGCGTTATGTCAAAATCCAGATTGGCTGGGTAAAGGGAATAACCTATTTCATCTACATGGAGATCAGGGAAAAGGTGATCCTCTGAGATCTCCATATACCTCAGAAATGTCCTGTCAGGACAAGAGAGGTAAAGCTCAGGGAGAAATTCACCCTCTCTCAAATAAACAGGGGTACGTTCCAGCCATGTCTTCGCTTTCCATGTCTCTCCAGGGAAAAAAACAAACATTTCCAAATCATCTATATAAGAGAGTGGTAATACAGCAGCGACCCCTTTCCGGTCTTCCAGGACCAGGAAGCAGGGCCTGCAATTGAAATGATGCTGAAAACAGAGACGAAATTCCCACAGGTCGGATATGTGTTTGGGATGGATAAAAGCATCCCATAAGGCCTTACACTTACCTAAGTCCGTGACGAAAGTCTTCTGGATCATTTATTTTGTCAGCCTTATACATGTAATTTTAGTTGGATTTTTTGGAATCACTCACGCTTAACGACCTGAAGATTCACCCTTTCAGCCTTAAAAAATTTTTTTGCAAAATCCACTACAGCTTGTGAATCGTAAGGCTTACAGCTGAAAACATCGAGATAGGTCGTATTGCTGTTGTTAGCGAAATGGGCAGAAATAAGAGAGGTTTCTATGAGCTGAGTCATGGAGTAGCCTGCGACCCGCTCCTCCTCGCCAAAATAGACCACCTGAGTCTCACCGAAACGTTTCATTTCGATTAGATCGCAGAGTTGTACTACAAATTCTTTAATCCTTTTGTCGCTTCGGATGGTTTGTGGATCGCAGTTATATAGATCGATGCACGAGAGGAGGCCCCAATGATGGATAGTACTGGTATTGGTATGATCTTCTTTGACTTCTTTGCGCATGTCAAATATGTCTCCTTTGTCAACTTTAATGATCGTCAACATGATATTTCAGTTTGATGTAGGATACTCCCAAAAAATCATGGCAACGAACACCCTCCTTGTATAGTTTTAGCTTTGGGAGTTTGTTCTGTAAATGTAAATAGTCTATAAACTCATTAATCTTCATATTTTAGCCTAATATTTTTTTTACCGAATATCAATCCTTTTCTCCTATCTGGCTTCGGAAAAAGCAATAGACGTGCCACACACCTAACTCATTGATATTTTACAGCACATTAAATCTATAAGAAATTGTCTTCAGAACTATTTGTTCCGATAATAATGGTAAGACATTGGAATTACTTGTCTCTTGCGGACTTCGAATCGCCTTAATATACTTAAATGATTATGGAAATAAAGGAAGGAACTTTAAGTTCTTTTTTTTACGAAAATAGGAACCTGTAGTTCCGGTCTGATTTTATTGGAGGGTAGTATGCACTTTGAATTCCTCTTTTCGGATGTCGTATTTTTTCATCAATTTGTGTAATTGACGAGTCGTGATCCCTGCTGCCCTTGCAGTGTTCTGGATATTTCCCCTGTTTTGGGCTAATTGTTCTTTCAGGTAGTTCCTTTCAATGTCTTCTATGCCCTTGCGTCTCACCTCTGCTATAGAAAGTCCAGCGTCAACCGAGACGGTCGCCGATAAGGTTTCGGACTTAAAAAGTTCGCCCGGGAAGCTCTCCGGGGTTAGCACAGAGGATGTCTCCAGAATACAGGCCCGTTCCATAAGGTTTTCAAGTTCCCGGATGTTTCCCGGCCAGGAGTAATTCTTAAATGCGTCAATAACCCTGGGATGAATATGGTGTATCTCCTTTGTATTGAGTCTGTTCATCCTTTTCAAAAACTCCTCAATAAAATAAGGAATATCTTCTGCTCGTTCCCGCAATGTAGGAAGCTCAATGGGAAATACATACAATCTGTAATAGAGGTCCTTCCTGAACTGCCCGTCGTCGCACATTTTCTTAAGGTCCGCATTTGTGGCCGCAATGACTCGGACATTGGCCTCAATGGTATCTTCACCGCCAACCCGTTGAAAAGTGCCGTCCTGCAGCACCTGTAAAAGCTTGATCTGGGCAGATGGCGTGATGGTGCCTATCTCGTCCAGGAAGATCGTCCCTCCGCTGGCAATCTCAAACTTGCCCAGCTTCCTCCGGACAGCCCCTGTGAAGGCACCTTTCTCGTGTCCGAACAGTTCACTTTCCAACAACGTATCAGGGATAGCCCCACAGTGAACACTGATAAACTGGGCGTCCCTTCGGTTGCTGTGCCGGTGAACAAGAGTTGCCAATACTCCTTTTCCAGTCCCTGTTTCACCAGTCAGCAAGACAGTACTTTTGGTTAATGCTACGGATCGTATCTTATCAAAGACCATTTTCATTACAGGGTTTTTCGTCTGTATGATTTCTAACGAATCCGTTTCCCAAAACTTATCACGGAGGTAATCGACTTCGGACTGCATGATCAAAGATTCATAGACATTTTCAATGACATATTTCACTTCCGCCGGATTGATTGGATAGGTAACATAATTGCTGGCCCCTGCCTTCACGGCCATCACGGCTTCTCTGATCAATTCCTGGGAGGACATTACAATGATTTCAATCGTGGGGAATAAATGCCAGAATGACCGCAAGGCGAGCTTATATCCGTTCTCAGGCACTGACTCTTTGAGAATCCCCACATCAATAAAGATGAAATCGTAACGCTTCTTGTGAAGTATCTCCAAGGCGGCATCTTTATCCGCTATGTTTTCAACCCTGTACTCTGAACGAAAACAAGAGTGGATGCTAAAAAAAACCTCTTGTTCTTTTGAAATAACGAGAATGTGTCTCATCTTCTCCCTCAAGAATTCTCAGTCATATCTTACATATCTTCCTATAACATGATGAAATATAAGTACTACTTTTTTTTTGTAAATCCTATCAGAAAATAAACCTCCTATGAAGATTTTTTCCTATCGAGCAGTGTTTCAGAAATGAGCAGAACAATGAATTCCTAAATCGCTAATATAGGAACCCGCAATTCCTTTTCCAGTTTTTCCTCTATATTTCAGATAGTTAAAGGATGGAAAGGTTGCTCGTTCGGATCAAACTCATGTTTCTTGGGGAATTATCGGAATCCTCAGTTCCGATGATAAAATGCCTGCATTCAAACAAACCTTTAGATATTAATAGGTTATAGCTATGGCACGGGTGTTGCCTTAGTATTATGGCGTAATCGATAAAAACGGATCAAACACTATGAGGAGGTATGGATATGAAAATAAAACCGTTAGGAGATCGAATTCTCGTTTTGGGGGTGGAAAAGGAAAAAAAGACCAAAGGAGGAATCCTTATACCCGATACGGCAAAAGAAAAACCTCAGGAAGGGAAGGTCATTGCTGTGGGGCCCGGAAAGGTGAACGAAAAGGGTAAACGCATTCCCCTGGATGTGAAAAAAGGTGATCGTGTGCTTTTC
>JAKLQB010000363.1 GCA_022013615.1 Desulfobacterales bacterium
AGCTTCTCTAACCTTAAGAGAGTACCCGGGCGGCCGTGGCTCGTATGCAACTTCAAGGAGGTCCTGAATAGTGTTGGTAACGATGTCAGGGTTGAGCTCGCCCACATCGGGAACAGATTGTGTCGCCTTGCCCAGGAAGCGCTTAAGGCCAAGGTCGAGGCAATTCTGGGCGAAAAGCTCTTTTACATTGCCTTCCAGGAAAGGGTTTACCTCCTCAATGAACAGTACCTGATCGGCTTTTTTAAGGTGATCGAGTACAAGTTGTTCGGGCAGGGGCCACGTGGTGCCCAGTTTGAGGATGCCAACCCTCTCATTCACGTCCAGATTAACCACTGCGTCCAGGCAGTACATCCACCCGCTGCCACAGGTGATTATCAGAAGCTCGGGTTCTTGTGGACCGCGGTACAAATTAAAAGGGGATTGCTCGAACAGTTGGCCCGCACGCCTGAGCTTTTCGCGGAGGGCCTTGTGATTGGGCAATACCGGTAAAGTTATGCGGGGGCGGGAAGTGTCGAAATATGGCTTGTGAGCCAGTCGGGGCAGTTCATCAAGCCGCACATTGCCCCGGGCGTGAGAGACGCGGGTGACGCTGCGGACCAGAACAGGGAGGTGCAAATCTTCAGAGAGATCGAATGCCCATTTGGTCATCTCCTTGGTTTCCTGGAAGGTGGCGGGCTCGAGGAGGGGCAGGTCTCCCAGCCTGGCAAAGCCCCGGGAATCTTCCTCATTGCTTGATGAGAGGGCTCCAGGGTCGTCCGCGACCACAACGACCAACCCTCCCTCACACCCGGTCAAGTTGACGTTGAGCAGGAAGTCCGAGGCCACGTTGAGCCCGTTTTGTTTCATACTGCAAAGGCCCCTGAGCCCCGCAAAAGAAGCGGCCGCTGCCACCTCCAGGGCTACTTTCTCATTAACCGACCACTCAACATGAATCCCCGCTTCGTTGGCTACCCTGGAAAGGGAGCCGACTATTTCGGACGAGGGATTTCCAGGGTAAGCCGCGCACACCTTGACACCAGCCTCTAAAGCCCCACGGGCAATAGCCTCATTTCCCATAAGAAGCACGATTTTTCCGGGTGCATCCTGGGCAATTGTGCTCATATCCTAACCCTACAACGACATTTATCTCTAACCATAATGCGTCTTTTTTAAACTTGTTTGTTTAGTTATCACGTAGGTGTTCCGGGTTCCGAGTTGCGTGTTGTTAATCGGAAATAATCCTTTTTTATAACCCGTACCCTGTAACCCGCAACCCGTAACCCGTAACCCGTAACCCGTAACCCATAACAATATCGCATGACACAAAAAGAAGCTACTGCTAACTAAAGCTGGTAAGTTGCGTTGTCGGGCTTATCTCCTGGGAATGCTTGTTCTAAACGCTTGCTATTGATTTCTAAAAGGTGCGATGTTTTGAACATTTAACATTAAAATTATCATATAGGCATAATTAAATGTAAAGGTTAAAGGAAGAAAGTAAGCAGGTAGTTCTCAAAGAGCATTTAAAAATCACCTTCATAGTCACGGGCCGATGTAAAAAACATACTTGATACAAACAGTTCCTGAAAACGGGCTGTAGCAGCAAGTTCTTGATATTGTGTCTTCTTGGCAATTCGTTCCGCTTCTTTCCTTTTGTTCTTGTCCAGCAGGGCCAGGCACGAGCCATGCCCGGCCGCATTGCCGACGCCAATAATTTCGGCCGCCTGGCAGCCAGGAAAGAGATCGATGGTGCATGCATCAAGAGGATCAACGTAGTTACCGCATGCCCCTGCCAGCAATATCCGTTTGACCTGTTTACCTCCAAGTTGTTCCATTAACAGGGTCGCTCCTGCATACACCGCTGATTTGGCCATCTGCAATTCAGCCACGTCTTTCTGCGTTATAACAATATCATGTCTTGTCCCGGTCTCATTTTCCCAGACTACAACAAATTCCCAGCCATCTTCCCCCTGGCGAAGGCGAGGGGATTGGATTTCTTCGCTAAAATTTCCTTTTTCAAGAATAATTCCTGCCCTGATCATTTCAGCTATTGCTGAAATGATACCCGATCCACACAGGCCTAAAGGGCGTTGATCATGAATAGTTTCCGCTTTGACATCCAGCGTATCCGGATTGATTTTAAGCCGCTCAATGGCTCCACTGGAAGCCCGCATACCCCAGCGGATATGGCCGCCTTCAAAAGCGGGGCCTGCTGCTGTAGAACAACAGACCAGATCATTTTTGTCGCCAAAAACAATTTCACCATTCGTGCCCAGATCAATGAGAAGGGTG
>JAKLQB010000364.1 GCA_022013615.1 Desulfobacterales bacterium
ATTTAGACGGTTTCGTAAAAAGTTCAAATTCAAGGCGTGCAAATTTTGTAATCATGAGGCGTACTTATCGTACGTTGAATGATTGCGAAATGCAGCACAACGCAGAAGTTGGACTTTTTACGAGACCGTCAATCTTCTTCAGTAAGACCGGATACTGATAGCCCCGGTTGTCCTTGTGGTTTATTCCTCTTTTTCAAAATCAGATTTTCCTGCCCCGCATACTGGGCACTCCCAGTCATCAGGCAGGTCATCGAATTTGGTCCCGGGCTCTATGCCATTATCCGGATCTCCCTCAGCAGGATCATACACATATCCACAAACAGAACACACATACTTATCCATTTTTCCTCCTTGTTTGATGATTTATCTATTGATTAGCACACAGCATCCCTGACTTGGCAGAAAGGATGCATCTGCAATGGGAAAAACACTGCAAACACAAAATCTTATTTAAAATAGGGAATATAATGAACGATGTCAAGCCGGTTGAGGGCATATACCAGGGAAACGTCAAAGTCAGATTGAATCCGGTCAAGAAAATCCCCCTGGCCCAGACCTGACTTTGATACATTGTGAGTGAGGCTGATCGAGCATAACGGCTTCGTCAAGTTACGACATATGGCCACCAAGTCGCGCCTCCCGATCCCGCCCCGGTCTCGGGACGGGGAGGGCAGGCCTAAATCCCCCTTTAATAAATGGCGGCTTAATATTTCCCCCCTTTGAAAAGGGGGGTTAGGGGGGATTTTGAAACTAAAGGCATTTCATATTAAAATCACTATATTAGATGCAACTTTGAATATGTAAGGCTCTACTCATAAGTAGAATCTTTTTTCTCAAATATATCCCCTTGTTCCCGAAATATTTTCTATTCCCCTTATTGAAAGACATATAACATTTTGATTTCATAATATTATTTAAAAAAATACCCTCAATAACTAATCGTGCATATTTCTTGCACAGACTAGCAGTATGCAAAGCACCAAAAGGACTATAACTGAAAAGGACACACCCGAAAAGGCCATGGACCTCTCTGAAATCCTGGACAGCATGCGCGAAGATCAACGACAGTTTGATACAAAAATTGCGGAGTTAATACGCAAGACACATACAATCAAAGAAGAAGGAACAAAAGAGAGATAATGAAGCCTGGAGGTTGTGGAAATTATTAAGGAGGTTGCCATGTTTTGGTTATATATTATTGCTGGATGTCTTGGAGTAGTAGCGTTACTTATTATTGCTCTTCACTTAATAGTGAAAATGCGCAATGGTTCCGCAAGGTCAAATTTTGACATTGCCTATTGACACACCTCATAAGGCATAGTCACATATTTGCGAAAGGGCGTCTATCAGCGGACAATGCACTTTTTGACCCATGGCTCTGCTATCGATTTTAGAGTCATAAGCTCATCATCGTCATAGGTAGCATTTCCTTCTTGAAAAAACTCAGGGTGCAACACATCACTATTATTAAACCGTTGCAGGGCATACAGCATAGAGCCATTTATGGTCTTTGCAATATTCTCAACAGCCTCTGCATCTACTATCGGTTTTACACATGTGGTTCTGAACTCATAGGGTAAAGCCGAATTCATGATGATCTGAATGCTTGAAAGTAGGGAGTCAGGATCGATTTCCTTTTTTATAGATGGAGGATAGTGTAGCGGATCTGTTTTAATGTCCATGGCAATGTAGTCCACAAGACCCTCATCAACAAGTACCTTCACTGTCTGTGGCCGGCTCCCGTTTGTATCCAGCTTCACCGGGTACCCCATTTTCTTAATTTTCTCGCAAAGGCAAACAATGTCTTTCTGAAGAGTGGGTTCTCCTCCGGAAATAACCACACCGTCCAGAAACTTTTTGCGTCTTTCCAGAAATTCAAAGACCGCCTCTCCATTTAAAGAAGGGGAGGCCATCGGACCACCTTTCACAAGACCCGGATTGTGACAATAGGGGCAATCAAAGTTGCATCCTGAGACAAAGAGGACACAGCTTATCCTCCCGGGATAATCGATAAATGAATTCTTCTGTAGTCCCCCGAAAACCATGGCTTTTTCCTAATGTCTACAGTAGGCGTTTATGTTCCAAGGAGGCATTGCTTTTTCCTCCAGGACGTTATCCCTCATGCGGATCAGACAACCTTGAACATCTTTCTCATGCCAAATTCAGCCTGCTTGCCGTTGTTCCATTGTTTGACAGGTCTCAAATAACCAACAACCCTTGAATAAACCTCCGTCTCCTCCTCGCAAACAGGGCACATTTCCTGTTTTCCATTCAGGTAACCGTGTGAAGGGCAGACGCTAAAGGTTGGCGTAAGCGTGAAATAGGGGAGGCTGAAATTGGTTACGACCTTCTTAATAAGCCCCTTTATGACTTCAATGTCCTTGATCTGCTCTCCCAGGTAGATATGAAGGACTGTCCCGCCAGTGTATTTCCCCTGCAATTCATCCTGAAGCGTCAGTGTTTCAAAAATATCGTCTGTGCAATTTACCGGGAGCTGGCTGGAGTTGGTGTAAAAAGGAGCTGCTCCTTTTCCATATACATCTTCGTTGGCACAAATGATTTCGTGGGTC
This sequence comes from Desulfobacterales bacterium, assembly GCA_022013615.1. The sequence goes on from JAKLQB010000364.1 coordinate 2,571, forward strand.
AGCTTTTTGTCGAGCATAGCAAGCCGATACGATGTGCCTTCAGCAGGAGTCGCCTCGAGGTTAAACATATCTCCCGTCTCCTCCTGGATCCCTGCAATCATGTCCCGTAAAAAATCCATAACTTTAAGGGCAAAATTCAGACCTTCTTCACTGGCGATATCTGTGCCCAAAAAATTCAGGCATGCCTCGTTCATCCCCAGAACCCCTATGGTAGAGAAGTGATTCTTCCAGTAAAGTCCTGTACCCTGTTTGATCTGTCTTAAATAAAACCTTGAGTAAGGATAAAGGTTTTCGTCCGTGAATTTTTCCAGGACCTTCCGTTTTATAGACAGGCTTTGTGTTGCAAGAAGCACTATTTTTCTCAAGCGTTCAAAGAAGTCATTCTCGTTTTCAGAAAAATACCCTATCCTGGGAAGGTTAATAGTGACAACGCCAATTGACCCTGTCAGTGGATTTGCCCCAAAAAGCCCTCCTCCCCTCTTTAACAGCTCCCTGTTGTCGAGACGGAGGCGGCAGCACATGGATCTCGCATCTTCAGGTGACATGTCAGAATTGACAAAATTTGAAAAATAGGGGATCCCGTACTTCCCGGTCATCTTCCAGACCATTTCAAGATTCGGGTTGTCCCAGTCAAAGTCTGCTGTAATGTTATATGTGGGTATCGGAAATGTAAAAACTCTTCCCCTGGCATCGCCCTCCATCATGACCTCGGCAAAGGCCCTGTTTATCATGTCCACTTCCGCCTGGAAGGAGGAATAGGTCTCCTTTTGTTCAGACCCCCCGATGATCACTGGCCGGTCTTTCAAAATAGATGGGACGTGGAGATCCATAGTAATGTTGGTAAATGGAGTCTGGAAACCAACGCGCGTAGGGATATTAATATTAAAGACAAATTCCTGGAGGGCCTGCTTTACCTCCCTATAGCCCAGGTTATCATAGCGGACAAATGGGGAAAGGAGCGTATCAAAATTGGAAATGGCCTGGGCGCCTGCTGCTTCACCCTGTAGCGTGTAGAAAAAATTGACTACCTGCCCCAGA
>JAKLQB010000365.1 GCA_022013615.1 Desulfobacterales bacterium
AGATTTGCCTCTTCAACTCCGAACTTCTGGCATCTGTTGATTTTCACCAAAAGCTACTTTTTATGAGCTATCCGTCTGTCATTCATTACCATGAGCTGCGCCGTCACAGAAGAGTGGAATCTTTTCTTCCATGCACAATCGGACTGTCTAATGGTCAAAGCTATCCGGGAATTATAATCGACATGAGCATCTCAGGCTGTCTATGTCAGCAAAAAAGCAGGGAAGACAGCCCACTACCTTCACTTCATATTGATGAGAAGATCACGATTCGCTGTCTGTTACCGGGAATGGACGAAGAACAGGAGTTAGCCGGTCAAATAAAAAACCTGCATAAAACAAAACGCGAAACCAGGATAGGAGTGGAGTTTGCAGAAAACCTGCCTGCAGTTGAGAAAGTAATAACTCGCTATCTCGGTCATTAAAACCTCAATTGAGTCAACCTCAATTGAGGTGGTACTTGGTATCCGGTACCGGGTACTGGTTTAAAATACTATTTTCATTCCTCTTTTTTTAGCGCTTTCCCGATTTTCTCCATGGCCTTTCCAGTCTCCTCACGGATCTTATTTACCCGCTCCGTGGTCTCCTGTTTCATCTCTTTCAGCTTTTCCTGGAGATTCCTGACCTCGGCATTGAGGTCGGACTGGGTAACCGTCCGATTAAAGGAAATAATGGCCAGAACAAGGGCAATGATCGATATAAGTAATGCAAGCGTTGCCCTGAAACCGCCCTTAACGACTTTCTTTTCATTTGTCATTTTCATCTCCCTTTTGACTGTGACTTTGAGGCGGCCAAATGTAAAAAATCACTCACTCCGAAGCTTTCCTCCCTGCGTGTGTAATAATCTATTTCAATATCCTCATAACGCTCATATAATCGCTGGCGAGCGAGAAAGAGTTGCAGGTAGCAGCGTTCCAATGCCGCCTCATTGGTTTCGTTTGGCTCTTTGCTGAATATATCCCTCCACAACATAGGGTGTGGATTGGATACATATGCTCTTAACAATTTTTCCCTAACCTCGGATGTTATTGACAGGTGAACGACAGTTGTATACTGGCGCAGCCTTTTTAGAATCCCTTTCCCGGTGTAAATGACACTCCCGGTTGTATCCACAACGACATCCTCATCAAGATTGTTATCACGGTTTTCAAGGTAATCAAGGATTTCGTTGAGCACCTCTATTTCAAAGTTCAGGTATTTCGATTCACGTTTCTTATACCCGGCATGGAAAGGGAACCCCATCCATTCCCCCATTATCATGGTAGTTCCGTCGGGCCTTTTAAGCAAGGGAGCGAGTTTTTTGGAAATAAGATCATCACAGCAGAAAAGTTTAAAACCGTGTTCAGCAAGCTTGTTCCCCCAATAGGATTTTCCTGTTCCCGCCATGCCAATCAAAGAAAGCCGCATCATATTAATGTAAATTAAAGCTGATTGTGTGTCAATAAAATGGTTAAAGTGGCAGAAATTTTATTTACTGGCTTTTGAAGATGGTAAACCATTTTGCCCCAAAGGCGTCTAAATAAACAAAACAAAAAACTTGCGAAAGGGGGACGATACTATGAAATCAAGAACGCTAAAGATTCTGCCGATGACAATAGGTTTGGTTCTTATTGTGGTAAGTATATCCTGGGCTCGGGACCCGATTTCCCATCGTCAGATGAAACAGTCTCAAAGGATCACGCATGGCATAAGAAGCGGCGAGATTACAGATCGGGAGTTTGTTAGCTTAAATCGTGAACAAAGGCGGATCGACAAATATAAAAGACGGGCCCGGGGAGATGGCAGCATAAGCCCTTGGGAAAGGCGCCCCCTTCATAGAATGCAGGACAGAGCCAGCGCACACGTTTACCGGGCCAAGCACAACCGTGCGTCAAATTATGCCTGCAGACCAACACATAAACCCCTTCACTTTTGGCATAGACCGGTATATCATGGCTATTTTATAAATGGGATATTTTTTGAGCCCTCGTGGTCAGTCGGGTGGTCAATGGGCTGGCGATGAACTATAACTAGCGAAGCTCCGCCTCAAACCGACGAGTTTGTGTGCATTTATCAAATATACTGCTTAAAGCATAGAGATGCTGGTTGCTGGATGCTCGATGCTGGATAAAGAAAAAACATTGCCATTATTTTAGCCCTGTTCCCTTTAGAAATACATATTCGAATTAGAGATGCCTTGTGTCTTATAAAGCAGCAGAGGTAAGCCTCCAGGAGCGCCAAGACATTGATTTCCAGGGAAAGGCACCCCCTATGACATTGAGAGATGAAGAATTGGTCGCTCGCATCAAGGAGGGGGAAGATTGGGCCACAGAAGAACTGGTCAATCGTTACCAGCAAAAGACCTATGCAATCGCTTACCATATGTGCTCTGAAGATGGTGAAGAAGCTCAGGACCTCACCCAGGAGGCATTCTTGAGGACCTTTCGAAGCCTGGGAAAATTTCGCGGAGATTCATCGTTTTATACCTGGTTTTACCGCATTGTGGTGAATGTTTGTTTGGACAGTAGAAGACGCAGTCGGAGATGGAAACAAATGTTTTCCCCATGGCGGCAGGTACAAAGAGGAAAAAAATCCCCGGGAGAAGTACCCGAAGAACAACCAGACATGAGAGACGACATTAATCCTGTTTCAGCCTTGAGCGGTAAACAATTCGCAAAGGAGATCAAGAAGTCATTGAAGTCTCTTCCTGAAAGGCAGCGGCTGGTTTTTCAGCTAAAGGTGCTCCATGGAATGAGTATCCGCGAAATTGCTCAAGTGATAGGAACTGCCGAAGGGACTGTAAAGAGCCACCTGTTTCGTGCAACACGTTTTTTGCGGGAAGAGCTAAAGGAATGGGCCACACCATAATGGAGGCGGAGAAATGATAGCTTGTCCAAATCACCAGGAGACTTTGTGGTTGGATGTATATGGGGAGTTGGACCCACTTAAGAGGTCTGTCTGGGAGCGACATCTGGAAACATGTACCGGTTGCCGTGAAGAGCGCCAGAGATTACTTGGTTTGCTTGGCCTGGTAAGAGACGAGATGGGCCCCCCGCAGCTCTCACCGAAACAAGCCAGTGCTTTGACATGGTCAATCAAACGGGGACTAAGGGGACGCCGGGCAACTACGCGGTGGTGGAAAGGCCTATTGGGCACGCCGAACAGGCTCATTCCTGCCCTGGGTGCGGTTTCCCTGCTAATCGTGGCCCTTGGCTGGTTCGCCATAAACAAAGTTCAAAGCCCTTCATCTTTTCAAAATCTCTCTGGCCTCAAATCAGAAG
>JAKLQB010000366.1 GCA_022013615.1 Desulfobacterales bacterium
TCACAAAGGAGAATGATAATGACCGCAAAAAAACTTATCACCATCATGTTATTAGTTGTGAATGTGATGCTCATGTTTGCCGGTTTTGCGATTGCTGACAGCCAGGTTCGCAGCACGATAGAAAATGCATCACAGATCGGGAGCGGTATTATTGGTCTTCTGTTTATTCTTTTCATCCTTGGCTATGTTCTAAGAAAAAAGCGGCGCAAAGCCTCAAATGATGAGTTCAGCAAATTCATCGCAAGAATGCAGCCTGGAAAAAACGATCTCCTGATTAATAATCAATGGGGAGTTCCGCTTTCGGAACTCGATAAAGAGGATGCAGGCAACAGAGGATTGGTAAAATGGAATCACCGTTGGGTAACAAAAGAGGAACTGCGTACGCTGAAACCTCAGTATCGAACTTATAGAAGAATAAAGTGGATAGCTATAATTATCTACATTATCGGGATATACGCCCTGATAAGGGCTGGTGAGAGATTTCAATCCTTTCCAACCAATACCAGGGAAACTATTGAGGCGTTATCCCTTTTTCTTTACCCTGTTTTTCACTTTGTTGTTGGTTATAATCTGCAAAGGTTTAAAAATTGGTCGCGCTGGGTGGCAGTTATTCTTTTCCCGTTGCTTATACCTCCGAGAACTTTTTATGTCTATCGAATAGACGTTTATGCCTATCAAAGAGACGATATATTTCAATGGATTATGATTGTAACACTGTTTTTTGTCTTTATTTTGGTTACGGTATTTTCAAAGACCGGAAAGATTATTTTTACTTCCAAAAAGGTGAAGGATTCAGGAAGTGAGTCCTAAGAGGCAATGAAAAAGGAGAAATGCTCGTATGGCGGAACAATCTATTTTTCGCCATCGACAAGTAATTGCGCTAACAAAGCAAATTCTCGTGCCAAGGTAAACCCGAAATCTTGGGATTCCACGTAAATCGGGATGGAATCGGTTATTATTACACAGTGGTTACGTCCGCTTCAGCGGAGAAGTCCCACCTGAGTAAAGGTTAACCACTTTCCGGACAAAATTGGGCAGGCCCGTGGTATTTGATTCACTGAACCCGTATTTATGACAGAAATCCAGATAATAACGTAACCATTTTAAATAATTGTTTTGATATGTTTTGGGTATTTCGTTTGTGTTCAATAAAGCGTTGAACTATGCATTTTATTGAGGCGGGAATCTTTCTCATCATTTTTATCCGCCTTTGGAGGATTTATTCATATACGTCTATCTTTATTTATTGAGTATTAACCGGCTAAAAATAACATAATCAAACTTCTTTGTTGTCAATATTTTTTTAATTGGGAGATTATACAGAAACTGCTCAATCACGGGTTATAGGGGTATCTTTTCGTCGTTTCTTAGAATGATATAATCATCTATATGCAGGAAAAAGCGGGTGAAGTAATGTTTGAAATATTCTCTCAAACAGATAACAAAACAATTTGTGCCCCTCCGGACAGCACAGTACTAGAAGCCATGCTCAAAGCCAAAATCAATCACATCCATGTCTGTGGTGGCAATGCCCTGTGTACAACCTGCCGGATCTATATCATGGACGGATTGAGCAATTGCCGGCCCAGAAACGAAAAAGAAAAGCAGTTAGCCGAGAAACTGGGATTCCCCCAGAATATTCGATTAGCCTGCCAAACCAGGATAAGTGGGAACATTACTATTAGGCGCCCGGTCGTTGATGACTTGGACATAGAAATCATTTTAAAGCAATTTGGTGATGCGCCTGGCACCAAACTTGGACAAGAGAAAGATCTGGCGATCCTCTTTACCGATATCGAAAACTACACCGGATTTGCTGAGGCTTTCCCTGCTTATGACGTCGTGCATGTTCTAAATCGTTACTATCAAACGATGAACGAGATTATTGTGAAACATAAAGGTGTTATCAGCGATGTAGCGGGAGACGGTATCTTGGCGTTGTTTGGAGTAATAGAAGATAGTAAAAACCCTGTACTGGATGCCATCAATGCAGTTCGAGCCATGAACGCGGCTTTGACGCAGTTTAACGTATATCTCAATCAAATGTATGATTGGTCTTTTGGGATCAGGGCAGGAATAAACTTTGGAAGAGTCATTGTAGGCAATTTTGATACAGGCATGATGAGTAAAATTTCCGCTATCGGAGACGCAGTTAATTTGGCAAGTCGGATAGAAACTGCGAATAAGGACTTCGGCACACAACTGCTGATCTCCCAATGGGCCAATGAGGAAATACGAGGGGTGGTAGAGACCCGTAAAATGTATCGCGCCAGATTAAAGGGCAAGTCCGGTGAATATGTCCTCTATGAGATTGAAATCTAAATTAAGGGAAATCAAAAAGATGCATAATCAAGGCGCCGCACTGGACGGGAATTACGCTACGTGCCATCCCCGCCAGTGAGCTTTGTTGGCTATACAACAAATTGATTTAGTTGATGTTTATCGCAACCACGCCAATGGCGAAAAGTCGGAGAAAAGTAAGATGAAGAAAATGAATCGGCAATTTTTGCTAGTCTTCATTATAATTTCCTTATCTGTTGTTCTCTATTCCATACATTTTATCATCTACGATAATGCCCAGTATATCTTCAATGGTGTATTAGCAAGAATTGCCTTTGTACCGATTCAGGTCCTACTGATCGCCTTGGTTTTAAACCGCCTGTTAACTTATCACGAAAAACGAACAAGGCTAGAAAAGTTAAATATGGTTGTTGGGGCATTTTTCACAGAAGTCGGCAATTTTTTGCTTGCCTATTTTTCAACCCATGATCCCCAACAGAAAAACTTGAGTGCTGAACTGATATTTGACGGCAAATGAGGAAAATGGGGGACGGTCATAGGAAAATAAGTAAATTGACATGGTGAAGGTGATGTGGTAAGAAATACACATGTCCAGATTAGCCCGATTGGACGCACCCGGCGTGCTGTCCCGCGTTCCGCGGGATTATTATCAGCGGTATTGAACGCCGAAATATTTTCGAAGACAATAAGGATCGTGATAATCTATGGAAGCGCCTTGGGGAATTATTGCCTGCCACCAAGACCTCCTGCTATGTTTACCCCGTTTAATGCGAAGCCTATTTAACTGGGGCCTGGGCCATGTTATCCAACCATGCACACTTCCTTTTGCGTACGGGAACAACGGGGCTGTCAATAGTCATGAAG
>JAKLQB010000367.1 GCA_022013615.1 Desulfobacterales bacterium
ATTTGAGCTTCACGAAAGTTCTGCCTCAGGCAATGAAACGTGGGAGTCGCCATTACAACATCACCGACCCAATTGGGGCAATAGACCAGAAGTGTTTTAGGTTTTGGTTGCATAGGGTGGTTCCCAACTTCTACCACGCATCTCAAGTGCTTCCGAAAGCTTTTCCTTCACTTTTTCAACACTGATTTTTCGCATACAGATCCTGTCAAGGCCAGGGCATTGCTTCTTATAGCAGGGTGCGCAGTCTACGCTGGATTGGACCACAAGGTTCTCACTTCCATAGGGTGCGGTTCGCCTCGGGGATGTTGGGCCGAAAAGTGACACATACGGAGTCCCCACTGCGGCCGCAACATGAGACGGTCCCGAATCGGGTCCAACAGCAACCGCAACCGACTTAAGTACAGCGGCAAGTTCAAGAAGAGATGTGTTGCCAACCAGGTTGATCAATCCCGGGGCACTGAGCTTTCTCACAAGTTGGAGAGCGGATGTCACCTGAGAACCATCACCAAGAAGCACTACCTGCATCTTTTCAGAATAAAGCAAATCTTTCAATAACCCATAATACCCTTCAAAAAACCAGTCCTTTGACTCCCAGGAGGACCCAATCACAACAGCAATAATGGGATCTTTTACGCCAGAAATGATATCTGGTGCATTCGGCCTTAAATCGAGCGAGGCAAGTCCAAAATCCAGCGAATCGGGGGCAGGCAGTCCAAGGTATTCTGTAAACTTCAGGTAATGGCGCAATTTCGGCAATTCATCACTGAAGTACTCAATTCTTTCATTGTTGAAAAGCCAGTTAACCTCCTTTGCATTGCGTTGATTGAAACCAACCCTTCTTTTCGCCCCTGAAAGCCAGGAGAAAAAACCGCTTTTAAAATGGCGCTGAAGGTCGAGGACAATATCAAAGTGTTCCTGGCCCAAAGCCTTATATAAATCCCATACCGCTAAAACCCCTTTTGGCCGGTTAAAGACAAGCACTTTATCAATCCGGGGATGAAGCTTCACCAGTTCAACCCACTTGGGCTCCACAAGCCACGTAATCCTGCTTTCCGACAGATTTTCTTTGATATGAGATACCAGGCAGAGGCCTCGCGCCACATCCCCAAGAGACCCCATCAGAATGATCAAAATTGAAGAATCAGAAGGTGGTGTTTTTACAGAAGTCTCGGGCATACCTATCTCGTTATCAATCACTCCGGAGCCCTGCACTCATCATTTCAGAGAGCATACCAGGCAACCGATGTTTGGTTACTGCACGTCGCCAACGCCTTAAATATTTATCTCGCAATTTATTCCTGTTTCCCCGTGAAAGAGAGCATTTGTCAAAATCGAGGATAAATACCCGGCCAGCGCTTTCCACCAGTACATTGCCAGGATGCAAATCGGCATGATGTATATTATTCCTGATAAGAGTGGCCACCTGAATTAAGACCTCTTTCATTGCAATCCGAGCTTGCCCCTCATCTATACGACTGAGTTCGGCAAGTGTCTTCTGTTGGACAATCTCTCTCGTTACAAGCCAGGCCCTGTAAAATAAACTGCCCTGGTATGCATAAGCAATCGGTTCGGGGACATTTACCCCTAAACTCCCCACCTTCTGCAGCGCCTCATACTCAAGCTGGGAACGCGTTTTCCCCCACTTTACATAGCTTCGCTTTACTATATGCCGGATAATCCCACCACGGGTATAGTGCTTGATCACAACCGATCCTATCCCTTCAAGTTGAGCAATCGTCACAGAGTTTCTTCCGCCAAGGGGCAAGTCAACAGCATTAGTGGGGGTATTAAAGAGTCGAATGAGCTGGCCCATATATTGGTCAGTCAGATCCCATAATGAACCGAAATGATAAGAACCATATGTTTTTATTATCAGTCCCTTATACATGAAATATTCAGCTATCTTTCCCTCACATGTGTTATTTCAGCACAGGAAAGTATTTTTACCGAAACCCAAACTCCTGTTTAAAATTCCATAAACTAATAATTGTGTTTTTCAATCCCGGCTCATACTAAAAGACCCTTTTTATACTCACAATCGCAAGAGTAGTAAAGAAAAAGCTGGATTAGATCACTGAAGTGCCAAATTTACAGATGAGCAATTTTTCCCAAGGCTTCAAGGAACCCATAGCAAAAGCATCCACCCTTTACCGAAAATGCCGTTACGGGCGCAAAGCTCAATGGTGTATATCACCTGTCCATATAAATTCATTTCCCTTGTCCTCGAAGTGTATTTGTGCTATCAGAAAAAATGCCTTAAACAACATAGCATAGGGCAAAAAATAGTAAAAAGGCAAGTGACATTACTTGTAATAGTAAGGAACATGCTAAAGGATTGGGAAATTTGTTCATACTCTAAGAGATTAGTATCTGGGGCGACTTGTAAGATATCGAGGGGAACATCTAAAAAACTCCGCCCAGCTAAAACTTCCAAAAGGACAACAGCATCTGGATCAAGAAAAGACAGCACCTTTTACAACTACTACTCTGCGCCAGGAACTTACCGGATATAGGGTGACTGCAAGCCGTTTTGCCGATTTTGCATTTGACTCCATGCTTGCTGGAGTCACTCAATGTAAGATAGTCAAATACAGTGACAAACGGCAGGTATTTTACTTGCAGGCACCGTGCGGCGAATTCTTTCTTAAGCGCAGCCTATTGGTGAGAAGCAAAGACCGGCTGCGCCATCTCTTTTTTCCCCGCCGGCGATGGGCCGAATGGCGTAATCTCCACCAACTGCAGGCCGCCCGCATAGCGGCCGCCGTTCCGGTATCCAAAGGAGAAAAAAAAGGTGTTCACCTTGAGGGCTTCTTTTTGCTGACTCGAAAGGTGGACGGTAATCCCTTAACATACGATTCGTTGACCGTAGCTAAAAGACTTGGCCAATATGTGGCCTCTCTGCATTCCCGGGATGTCTATCACGCCGACTTACATCCTGGAAATATCATTATCAAAAGCAACGGCCAACCCTGTCTTATTGATGCGCAGGAAGTCTTCTTTTTGCCGTGGCTACCCCGCAGGCTGCGAGTTTATAACCTCGGAAAGCTCTATTTTCATATATACTCCAAACCCCATCCTGAAAGCTGGCCGGTGGAGTTCTTGGGTGGTTACAACGAAGCGGGCAAAAGACACCTAACCTTACATGAGCTTCTTAGGGCCGCCGACCGTCATCAGCATAGCCACTACCGTTCCCGAGCAAAGCGCTGCTGCAAGAACAGCACCGAGTTTGTCGTGGTCAAGGGAAAAGGGTTTCAAGGGTACAAAAGAAAAGATTTTCGCTGGGGACCGCAAGAGCTCCGCCAGGCTCTGCAAAAGGGAAGAATCGTCAAGCACCGGCGGGTTATCACTTTTAAGGACGTGTGTATTAAAATCCACCAAAGACAATTCTTTCACCGGGACCGCTGTCTGGCCAGCTGGAAAATGTCTCGAGCCATGGAGGTCCGCGGCATTCCCGTACCCCGGTCGTTGGGTTATTTTGCAATTGATGGCAACAGGTTTTTTCTTTCCGAATACCTGGCTAACAGCATGACATTAAATGATTATTTGTCTTCCCTTACATCCGAGCAAAAAAAACGCCGGGCGCTAAAAAAACTGGCCTCATGGCTAAAAGAAATTCATGGTCACCACATTTGGCAGCGTGATTTCAAATCCAGTAACGTTCTGTGCCGAAATGATAATTATCAGATGGTAGACTTGGATGGGGTAAAAATCTGTCGCCACCTGCCTGAGAAAAACAGGATCGTCAATCTGGCCCAGTTAAATGCCTCTGTGAGCAATGCCATTGCGATCAGAGATCGATTGCGCTTTTATTACTATTATACGGCCGCGGAAAGGCCACCGCGACAGCAACGGCGAGCCATTTACCGAAAAGTGTGGGCAATCACCACAGGTAAGAATACATCGGCTTATGGTCTGGATATCACCAAACTCCAGTTATGACCAGCCGCCCTTAGCTGGGTATAATACCAAATGCAAATGATGCCGATATGGATTGAGGCATTAGCCGGGCCAAGAGAAGCCAACCACACAGTTTGGGCTAATTTGAAGTCAGCCCTCGATATACTTTATCATAAGATCCGGCCATCACGGAGATACTAAATTTTTTTTTCACGAGAGTGTATGCCTGTGATATACAACTTTGACGCAGATCCTGATTATCCAACATCCGAAGCAAATCCTGGGCAACCTTGTGGGCATTTCCAACAGGGGACAATAATCCTGTTTGCTCACTCACAACGAGATCGGGTATTCCGCCCGTGGCGGTCGCGACAACAGGTATACGGTAGAAAAAAGCATCCAGTATGGCGCTGCCCAAACCCTCCGACTTGGAAGTAATCAAAAAAACGTCAAAAATCGGGTAATAGGAGTAAGGATCATTTTGGTAACCTTCAAAAACAATATTATTGAGGCTGAGTTCTTTGGCTTTGGCCTCAAGTTTTTCTCGAAGAACGCCCTCTCCGAGTAAAACAAAGACCACATCACTGCGCTGTCTATTTACAAGGGCTGCCGCATCCAATAGCGTAAAATGGTCCTTACGATCTTCCAACGCCGCTACACATCCGACGATTTTGTGACCAGAAAACCTTTGTTTCAACTTATGGACCTTGGCGGGTTGGGCCTTGCTTACTAAACTAACCGCGCTGGGAATGACCGCAATATGGCCAGGATCAAATCCCCATTCAACCATGACCGATTTAATCTTTCCTGAGATTGCGATGAGATGATCGACTTGTTTGTATTTAAATCGAGTAAAGGCATGGTTGCTTGGCATATTATCAACGCGCCGCGTAAACACGAAGGGCTTGCCATGGAGGAATTTCCAAAATGCGGCAAGTTGGAGCCCCCGAACCTCATGGAGTTGTATAATGTCAAAATGCCGAAGGAAAGGGCCGTGAAGTAGAAAAGGTTTTTTGATGGTTTTTGGGCTAAAACCACATTTTAGCGCCCGCTGAACGAATAGATCGTTTTTGCGGGTCAGCAGGTGGTTTTCGTAGCCGAGATCTCTGAGCCCCTCCATTAAGTAGAGAGTTTGCCTTTCACCGCCCCGCCAACCACGCTCCAGATTGATGTGCAAAATTCGCATCGGACTAAGGATTACACCGATTTTCGTATGTGATTTGGGTTAATTTTGCCGCCATCACTAACTCAGCAAACGAGGACATCGCAGCAATTAAAAACCCGCGCCAACCATCAAGTATGCCTAAACGAAGCAGGTAATCCTTAAAGAACCGAAATGGTGGTCGAAATAACATCTGAAAAACCGGCGCAACCACTCCTCTCTCAAACTTATCTTCAGCCTTCCACGACGAATAGCGGTTGATTTTTGCCACCCAGGATGCCATGGAAGAGACGCTATGGTGATCAAGACGGCCCGTTAGTACTCCCGTATTTTTCAGTTTGATCTCAGCATGGACACGCTTTTCCTGATAGCGCCCGAAGTCCCTACGAAATAAACGAAGCACGCTATCATGCCCCCACCCTGAGTACCTTACCCGTCTGCCCATGAGGTAATTATTGCGATTAATCCAGTACCCCTCTTTCTCTGGCCCTCGCTGCAAAAGATCTTGAATTTCATCGCGTAACGCCGGGGTGACGCGTTCATCACAATCCATAATCAAGACCCACTCCCATTCCGCCTGAGGAATCGTCCAATTTTTCTGCGCGGCGGAATTGATATACTCGTGCTGAAGAATTCGATCTGTATATTTCCTGGCAATATCCAGGGTGTGGTCCGTACTGAAAGAATCCACTACTAAGACCTCATCGGCCCACATCACGCTTTTCAGACAAGTCTCAATGTTTTTCTCCTCGTTATAGCAGGGAATAATAACTGTGAGCTTTTGATGCATACTGGTTTCAGCGCTCATAAACGGGTTTAGACTTTTTTTCTGTTATTGTGATCGACCTACATCAGATCCCAGCAATTAAAGACAAATAAAAACATATTACGCCGCACTCATTCAGGTAAACAATCTTAACGTTCAGGCAAGTACACGTGTTATCAAAGATTTCGATTCGTAACAGTTTAGCTGTTACTTCTTTTTTAATTTGTAGTTGGTTTACGTGCACTTATAATAAGTTTTCGCCCAAACAGAACAGAGCCACTCAATACCTCCGTTAATATCTTCCTCTGCAAGTCGGTTGGAACTTTGGATCGCTTCTCGCGAATAAACCTCCGGGTTGACCAACTGACAGGAATAAGGAGGAACGGTGTTAAAAGCATAGATCTCCATGAGTATCTGGTGGTATCTACACCGAGTACTTCAAGTCCTGCATGTGTGATGTAAAAACGGAGCTGAAATAAGTTGATAAGAAACACATGGCCAAGGTAAATACCATTTTCGGCCGATGAATTCTGTGGAGGTTTTGCCATGTATGCCGCAGTTGAGACTATCATGGCTCGTCTCCGATGAGCATGACCGGTAAGAAGTAAGCCGAGACGTCCTTCAAGGTTAAGCAGATTGGGAGTCGTCACAATGAGGATGCCCCCTGGTTTCAGAATTCTGTGAAATTCCTGAAGTAAAGCGATCTGATTATCGATGTGCTCTATTCCTTCCGAATGAAGGATTCCATCAAAGGAACAATCTTCATAAGGAAGAGCCTTCGTCATATCTACACGATCGCACTCAAACCCATCCCCGCTGCACTGCTCAGGGAAAAGATCGGCTGCCCGAACGTTGTAACCGGCCGCCGAAAGTTTGCGGCTGTTAACACCATCGCCCGAAGGCAGATCAAGGATTTGACCGGACAGGAAATAACATTGAAATCGCTCTGCAATATCATCGTGGATATGCGCGCTGCGCCTCAGTCGTTGAATCAGTCCCATCTTTACCTGCACCACTTTCTTTATGGAAATCAGAAGTCCATGGATAAAATTTTTATTTAACTGAATCGTTCCACTGCTGTCAATTTCATTTTCAGCACAGAATAGTACTTCCATATGTTGCGAATGAAACTGAATTGGGTTCGTTTCTTATCATCTCCAGTATTACCGCCTTATCTTGCCCTGTTTTTTTCTAAATCTTTATTGGCATGCAACGTATTGAGTTCTTCGCGCCCTTCACGTGGAGATTTGTCTATACAATCAGTTCCTTTAACAGCACAAAGTGATTCATAACAGGCAAGTACTTTTTTTACATATCTTTCGGGGTTAAGGATATCTTCCGTATACTTACGAGCAGCGCGAGAACACTGCAGCCGGTATTCATTTTCTCTATACATGGTAATCATTGCCCGTGCAAGATCATGCGGTTGGTCTTCAACGAGCATCCCGGTCTCTCTATCTTTTATGAGCTCTGGCAAAATACCCTTTCTTATCGCCACTACCGGCTTACCACAAGCCAGGGCTTCCCGCACCGCGCGGCAGGACCCGTCGCTACCAGGGTGCAAGAAAATCATATAATCAAGCAAATTCAATACGTCCTGGTAATCATCGCTTCGATAACCGGTAAATATGACGTTGTTCTGCAACCCTTTTTGTATTACCGGCTGTCGTGCGAGGGTATCAATGTGGGTACCCCGTCCGACTATCAGAAACTTGAACCGGGGAATCTCTCTCACGACCTCCTCTATCGCATTCAACAGCAGGCGGAAATTCTTGTGTTTCTGAACTCGAGCAACAATTCCGGCCACCGGCTCATCTCTCATGATGCCAAATTCCCGACATAGTTTCTCGCTTTTGGGAGCTGGACTAAATTTTTCGAGATCAACTGGAATGTCCACCTGTTCAACCCATTTTTCAGGGAAAGCCTGTGAAAGATACGCCTGTACCCGTAATGAAGCTGTCATAATCCGGGCAGTGTTACGGAAAATGAACCGTCTCCTGACATAGAGTGGTGCGGGTTCACCCTCATAACAGGTCCTCACCAGAATCTTACCAAAACCGGCCAGCACTGCTGTCAAAGCATCGTTGTCCTGATGACTATGAATCAGGTTAATGCTCTCACGAGCAACAATTTTTTTTAAAGTAAAGATATCCGGGATAATCGTCCAATTCAAATGTTTGTTCAGTAGGAGATTATCAAAATGTGGAACATCCCTCTCGTCAGCCTTCTCCTGAAGACGGTTTGCTAAGCCTTTTCGGCGGCCACAGGCAAAATATGCCTGGAAATCTCGGTGTATACGCAACCAGGCAACCAAATTAAGCGCGTGGTCTGCTGGGCCGGTCCATTTACGGTTACTGTAAAGGTGCAAAACCCGTGTCATGACAGCCCCGTCGCGCTATTCATAATCGATCCCTGCCTGCTTCAACAAGTCCCGAAATAAAACATAGGCTTCGGGATAACGTTTCCAACTTTCCATTAATGGTCGCCAACAATTCTGGTACGCCCGGTTAAATTGTATATGACAATCCGTAGTGTTCGATGCCATCTAAATCTATCAAGTCGGGGCTGTTTGGAGATATGATAAAATTCTCCGCCACTTTCATGTGGGCATCCGGGTACTCCGACAAACACCTCAGTTCTTCAGATTCATATTTCTATGACCTTTAATAATTTTCCTGGGCTCTTTGAGAATTACCAATAAAGACCGGCAAACCGGCCAAAGTATCATCAAAAAACGGGGGTACTGTCAAGTTTTTTGTGTGAAATTTGATTCAACCAATTTTTTGAAGAATGGCAGGTTCTTACGGACTTCCCCTATAGGGTTTGACTTCCAATGCAACTCCACTTTCATCAGCTTGGAGAGAACTCACCCACATTCTCTCTGATTTCTACACGGATCATCTCAAATATTCTCTCAGGTCCCTCCTGGATCTCCTTGAAAATGCTCGCTACTTCTGGTACGCTTATTTCAACTTTCATGGGTGCTTCTCCTTTTTTATTAAGGTTTGGGTTAAAACCCTTTTAAAGGAAAAGCGCCCTTTTTTCTACACTCTTAGAATTTACACAAAATATTATACAATACCCGAAACGGGGTTGTTCTTCTTGACACTCAGGAGGCCATATATTATAAAATTTTCGTTAAAAAGGAAATATTTATCAAAATTAATGTTCATTCCTGAGTTATTAAAAAAGTCGTCAACATAATCAGATATTATCAGGAATATACGTACGAAACAGAAGATTAGAACAAGGATACAATTGATTTCTCTTAGCCAGTTTCCAGGCAGGTTGTTAATGAAAGATTTTTTTCACCGCATTTTTTATCCCATTATTCAGTTAGAAGATATTCGCCCTGTCGCGGCGCTTTTAGCCGTTTTAACACTTTTTATTGCCGTAAACACCCAAAACCCCTTAAACAATGACGGCATACTCTATTTGCAAGCAGCCGAAGCATTCGCCAAGTCAGGGTGGAAAGCGGCCATGCAAATCTATAGATGGCCCTTTTATTCTGTGCTAATCGTATGGTTAGGCAAACTGACCAATTTATCCTTTGAGCACGCTGCCTATGTTTTGAACGCCGCACTATTGGTTATTATCGTTACGACCTTCATTACCCTTGTAAAAGAACTGGGCGGTTCTCGCACCGTCCAGCTTTTTGGCGCCATCCTTATTATCAGCCATCCACGCTTACATCACTACCAAAACTATATCATTCGTGGCTTTGGTTATTGGGGATTTTCTTTATTGTCACTACTATACCTCATCC
The DNA here is from genome assembly GCA_022013615.1 of Desulfobacterales bacterium. The sequence continues at coordinate 9,592 of JAKLQB010000367.1, forward strand.
GGTATTATCGTCAGTTGTTATGGCGTCACGCCATTGGCTGGGGTATATTTATAAATATTGCCACTTTGTTTCGTCCTGAAGGTGCGGTATTGTGCTGCCTCACCCCACTTGTGCTACTACTTCGTGCGAACTCGGGGCTGTGGAGCAGGATTGGATGTACGCTGAAACCATATGCGATAAATATCTTGATGGCCATAATTCTTTTTGTTTTAGGGTTCAGCATGCCAGATAGCTCAAGCGTGCATCTTGGCCGGCTTAGCGAGATCCTGAATCAATTTCAAAATGGCTTAACCTTGTTGATTAATAACTTGGATAGCAAGGCAGTGCTCATCAGCCAAATCGTATTTAATGCCCCTTCAGAAAAATGGGGGTTAACCATGATAATCTCCGGGCTTATTGGACTTTGTTTTTATAGATTGGTTACTACCCTGGGACCACTACAGACCTTGCTCTGTGGCCACGCGATTTCCAAGAAGCTGATGCCAAAAGATGATGGTGCCAAAAGAGTGCTGGTTTATTTTACCCTACTAAATCTTTTGATCCCCGCGATTCATATCGGACAAACCTTCGAGGTCTTCTCACACCGTTTTTTTATGCTCGCGAGCCTGTTGCTCCTCCTATGGCCACCGTTTAGTTTACACCGTTTTTTTCAGCAGTGGCGAGACAGAAAGAAAGTTCTAACAGGCAACTCTTTGTTGTTTTTTTCGGTCTCGCTTGTTTTTATAATCATGTTCGTTTATGTGTTTATCCCCGCTAAACCAACCAAGGCGTATGTGGTCTCAGCAGGTACATGGCTAAAACAAAACATGCCACAGCAGGCAAGCCTTTATAGCAATACAGAACAAATTCCCTTTTACGCTCAAAGGCAACTGATACTATGGGATGCTTTCGATGACACCCCATTACCAAAGTTGAAACCTAATGATTTCATTGCTTTAAGAGTTAAAAGAAAGAATCAAGCGAAATTTGCAGAGCTCTTAACGCAGTTGAAGTTTAAGACTGTCAAAGTTTTTGCAAATAAACGAGGTGATAGAGTTGTCATTCTTCAAGTCTCAGAAATCAACAGCTGATTGTCCACTTAGAAAGCTGGGGGCATGCCTGTTGGATCATTCAACGCTAAACAGCAAAACCGCGCCTGCTTATGAAAATTAAGATAGATTCCAAGCTATACAAACGAATACTGGGATACTCAAGGCCCTATTTTGGCCTTATTGCATTAGGGATAATTTTAGCCTCTGTCATTTCTGCAATGAATGGCGCTACAGCCTGGCTTGTAAAGCCGGTCCTCGATGACATATTCCTGGCGAAAAACATGACTATGCTGAAGCTTTTACCCCTGGCAGTTGTTCTTGTTTATCTAATAAAAGGACTCGCAGAATACGCCCAGGCCTGTATTATGAAATCAGTTGGAGAGAAGATCATCACCAGATTGCGCTATGAGCTGTATGAGCATATTAACAGCATGTCCATGAGCTTTTTTGAGCGCATTCCATCAGCAGTCCTTATGGCGCGC
>JAKLQB010000032.1 GCA_022013615.1 Desulfobacterales bacterium
GGTCTGAGTGAAATAACCCGGGAAGAGAATCCGTCTTGCCTGGTGAATGATCCTAACAATCGAGTCCTGTGATGGAATAGACCTTGATGCTTCGTGATCACCAGAAACAGTGCTATTCCATGAAGCTGCTATGAGCTTCTCAACTACTGCAGGGATATGTTGGTAAGAACGTGTCAATCTCTCCTTTTCATTCAAAAATTGTTCTAATATAATAAGCCTGTTTGCCATCATGTTTGACCCTTTCCGTTTAAAAAAATACCGTAGGTGGCGCGTAAAGCTGGCAGGAATTCAACTATATTTCCCCGTTTATCACTGTTGTTGGTATTGATAGCCATCTCTTTCAAGATCTCAAGACTTTAGACTGCACGCTCATAACCCAGAGGCTGCATCATGGATATCAAAACCTCACACGATCGACAAATCTTCATCTTTTCTTTCCAATCCATCTGAACGGCACCTTCACAAATTGTTCCGTTAATAAACCAGCAGAGCTTTCCAGCGTGGAACTCCCATGCCGGGCATTGTTTCTTGATCTCAGTAGGGCAGCTCTTTATAACCCAGCACGGCTTTTGACCTCTTTTTACCCCCCTCATTCTGGAGACCAAGAAAAAAATCTGCCGCTCCACATAAGCCGGGACTGTTCGCCACCCCTGCTCATAGCTGGTCACAGCCTTAATAGATGTTCCAAGCAATTGAGCCATTTGTTTCTGCGTCTTGTTAAGTTTTTGGCGGATGTAACTGAATTCTTTACTGTCCATTGTTGCCTCCTAGTGCATTTTTTCAACACTCATAGGATAGGGGCTTGATGTTATATGCCACATTGTAGTATAGCTGTCAACAGAAAACAGGTCCTTTTGAAGAAAACCCTATTCTATGAGAAATATCCTGAAAAAAAGCTTGAATATTATACCACAGCGTGGTATTTAAATAGAAAAACCAGGGTTTTTGAAAAAACAATAACTCCTGCTCAAAATCTAAGCAAATGGATTTTCTTTTTTCTCACATAAGAAAGTGCTGCTTCCCATCAAAACTTTTGATTATCGCGATGCTGGTCTTTTCTTATGGTTGTCGCGATAATGTCGATACTGTGGTCGTTGATTTCACGAAAACCGTCGCCGTGACACAGCCGGGAGATGAAGAGACAGTCAGACAGCCTGTTTTCAGAGTAGCTGTGGGGGCTATGATCTCACCTAAAGAAACGTTTGTCTATTATCGTCAGCTTCTGGATTATGTTGGCAGACATCTGGGTAGGGACATAGAGTTCATTCAGCGGAAGACCTATGGTGAGGTTAATGAGCTCTTCGGAAATGACAAAATTGATCTGGCTTTTATTTGTTCGGGGCCTTACGCCATTGGGAAAGAAAAATACGGGTTCGAACTGCTGGCCGCCCCTGAGGTTCAGGGCAGCCACTTCTACCAATCCTACCTGATCGTGAACAAGGACAGCTCTTTCCACCGTTTTGAAGATCTCAGAGGACGGGTCTTTGCTTTCACTGATCCAGATTCCAATACCGGAAGATTGGTGCCCATATATTGGTTGATGCAGATGAAAGAGCAGCCGGAAAACTTCTTCAGTAAGACTGTATATACTTATGGTCACGATAATTCCATCCTGGCAGTGGACAGGGCTCTGGTGGATGGCGCTTGCGTTGATGGGCTCATTTGGGAATACTACGCCCATAAGAACCCTGTCTTTACATCCAGAACCCGGATCATCAAGAAATCAGAACCCTATGGCATTCCGCCCCTGGTGGCCTCCGGATCACTGCCCTCTGATATTAAACAGCACATCCGTCACCTGCTTTTTTCTATGCACCAGGATCCTGGGGGCCAAAGAATTCTCAAGGAGCTAATGATTGACAAATTCATAATGCCTCAGGAAGAGTGGTATGAATCCATCCGTCGGATGAAAAACAAGGTGACCATGCTAAGAATGAAACCTTATGCGCCTGCGAAGCCTTAAGAGCAAGTTATTGTTGGCAGTCTCTTTGCTGGTTATTGGCAGCGGTCTGCTTATTTCCCTGCTCTTTACACAGCGTTATAGCAGCAGCCTAATAGATGCCATGACGGCCCAGGCGGAGAATCGGGCTCACACGCTGGCCCTCGAGGCCACTGACAGGATCCTCATCAACGATCTGGTTGCCCTCCAGAAAATGCTAGACCACCAGATGAAAAGTAATCCCTCTGTTGCCTATCTTTTTGTTGTTAGAGACAAACAGGTACTGGCCCACACCTTTCCGAAAGGGTTCCCCTTAGAGCTGATCAGTGCTAATGATATTATTGAAGACAATTATGGCCATTCTAGAGAAATCGCATCCACAAGTGGTGAATACTACTTAGATATTGCCTGGCCGATATTCGAGGGAAAGGCCGGTGTTTTACGTTTCGGATTTTCGGAGACGCTATATCGAAGGCAGGTAGCCAGGTTGTGGATGCAAATGAGCGGTCTTACCTTGGCAATTCTATTACTCGCCCTGGCAGGTACCCTTCTTTTTGTAAGACGTATCACCAGTCCATTAGCTGAATTGGCTCGAGCCACCCAAGAAATCGACAAAGGTGAACTGGGCGTAAGGGTTGGGGTCCAAAGCCGGGACGAAGTGGGAAGATTAGCTACATCATTCAATCACATGGTTGCTCGCATGGAGGATTATACCCGGCGTCTCGAGGAACAAACCATGGAATTGGAGCGCGCTCACCATCAGACTAGGACATCTTGTGGTATCGTTCAGGAAATCGGTGCGCTATCCAGTCTTAATGAAATCGGGTCCTTCCTCATCAAGAGGTTTCAGCAGATTCTTAAATGCAGTCACATGGTGCTTTTGGTTTTCAATAGCAACCAGGAGCACTTGTTTTCTTTGTCATTTGATGGGCGCAAGACCTTGAAAGAAACTGTTGCCATCCAAAATCTCAGGAATATTCTCAACGACCTGGAGAAGGTCACCTTCAAGAAGAAAATACCTTTTCGACCTCCCCTCGTTCCGGAAGGTTTTCGAGAAGCAACACGTCAGGCCATAGTTCCCCTCTCCCACGGGAACCAACCTTTTGGCGCCCTCGTCATCGCCTGCCCCGATAAGTGCGTGTGTAATATTGAAGAAATTGAGGCCATCGGGCTGATCCTTAGCCAGGCTGCCGGGGTTATCAAACGTGCTGTTTTACAAGAAGAGGAAATACATCATATCCAAAGCCAACTCGAAAAGACTGCGGAATTTAGTGGCATAATCGGCAGGGATCCTAAGATGCAGGTGATCTACAAGCTGATTGAAGATATCGCTCCAACAGATGCTACTGTCCTAATCCAGGGTGAGAGCGGGACCGGGAAGGAATTGGTTGCCCGGGCCATTCATCAACAGAGCTCCAGGAAAGCCCAACCGTTCATAGTGATCAATTGTTCTGCCTATCCGGCTACCCTTCTTGAAAGTGAGCTCTTCGGCCACGAGAAAGGAGCTTTCACCGGAGCCCTGCGCCTGAAGCCGGGTCGTTTCGAACAGGCCCATGGTGGCACGGTGTTTCTGGATGAGATCGGCGAAATACCCCCCTCGGCCCAGATCAAGCTGCTTCGGGTGCTCCAGAGTCATAAATTCGAGCGCTTAGGTGGTGAACAGACCCTGGCCGTTAACGTACGCATACTCGCGGCCACCAATAAAAACCTTCTCGAAGAAGTACAAAAAGGAAATTTCCGTGAGGATCTATTTTACCGTCTTAACGTTATTCCAATTTACTTGTCGCCCCTAAAAGAACGGCGCAATGACATCACTCTGCTGGTCCGCCATTTTCTGCTCCATTTTGCGGCAGAACAAGACAAGGAAGTTGAGGAATTCAGCCCCGAGGCCATGCGGCTGCTCCTTGATTACCCCTGGCCGGGCAATGTCCGTGAATTGGAAAACAGCGTCGAGCACGCCACTGTGCTGGCCAAAAGCACCCGCATTGAAGCCTCAGACCTGCCCTCCTCACTGCGAGATGCAGCTCTATCTGATGTCCAGGTTGGGAGGATGCCTACAATTTTGGAGCAGGAAAAGGAATTGCTGCAGAATGCCTTGGCAGAGTATGGCTGGAACAAAAAACAGGCAGCCCGGCGATTGGGGATCAGCCGCAGCACCCTGTATGAAAAACTCCGAAAGTACCAGATCACAAGACCCACCACGCATTAACAAATTACAAAATGTCCCCTCCTCGTCATTCGGAAGATTTCCTACTGCCCACAGCAGCATTCATCTTTTTTTTGACCAACGACAAATTGAGCGAACTCCAATAGACAACAGAAAAAAATTGAGGGCTAAGATTGTCCAGAGTATACCCGCCAAGGTGCAAAATGTCCGTATTTCGTACACACTCAACTATCATTTATCACAAAGAATTTTAAGTTTGGTAGTTTTGGTGTCCGGAATGCATACAAAACGTAGGAAGTCAATTTTTCCATCCCCACCCCAGATCTTCTTTCCCGATTCGTAGGACCCCAAAAATAAGACCTTGCCTAAAGACGTATTTCTGGCCTGGTTTCAAATAGTTAAACCAACAGCCCCCGAAAGCCCTTGAGATGTCCTCTACTGTCTTGCTCTGATCCACAA
>JAKLQB010000368.1 GCA_022013615.1 Desulfobacterales bacterium
AGACAGGCGGGAACCAAAATAAGGATACATAATCCGAGGATGAGGATATATTTGTTTTTTCTAAGCATCTGATTAAAGGATATTGACTATTGATTATTGACTATTGGCGATTGAAAATCGCATCAATAGAAAACAGTCAATCAAAATATTTCACCCGAGAGCAGTTTCTGCCGCATGATTTCTTTTAGATCGAGGCCCTTCATCATTAGTCCTTTGCGCCCGTATTTCATATTCGCTTCTATTACGTACCATGTGTCCCGGCAGTTAATGAGATCCATACCCACATCATCAAATTTGCACTTCCTGGCAAAATTCTGGGCCAACCTTACACCTTCTATGGGAATATCGTCAAAGCAGATTTTTCCTCCCTGCGAGAGATTTGTTCTGAAATTATCAGGACTGCGAATCCGCCAGTAGGCCAGAACGGGGTGATATTTAATAAGCACGACGCGAAGGTCCCTATCATGGGGCAGATATTCCTGGATATATGCAATCCTGGTTAGGCCAAGATAGCTTTTCAGTTCCTCGGAATTATGGATCTTAAACACCCCTCTCCCCCGGGCGGAACGCCTGGGCAATTTGGCAACAAAGGGAAAAGAAAACTCATTGATAATATCCTTATGATGGAGATGGTAATAGACTCTGGTGCGGGGGTGAGGGATCTCGAGCATATGGAAGAGGGTGGTTTGTTTGATCTTTTCATCAGCATAAAGATATGTCTCAAGGCCTGGAAAGATCTTCTTTTCCATCGTAGTAAGAAACTGGGCATAGTTGAGGGTAGGGTAGATGATAATTTCAGCACCCAAAATCAACTTCCTTTCCTGCACTGAATAGTCAAAAAAGTTGGGTTTGACCCCAAGGGTGAGAACTTCGGCAACGCCTTTTAGTCTGCTTCCCAAAGCGATAAAAGGAATATTTTTTCCGGCCATAAGTCATTCACCAAAATATTTTAGCTGGTTCAGATGTAACTGGGTTCAAGGTTCCATGGTTCACGGTTCAAAGTTAACTGTAGTCACGCTCGGGTTAGATTCAATTTTTTGATAATATTAATCGTCAATATTCAATCGGCAATAGTCAATTCCCAACCCATTCTCTAACGTCCCTGGATTTTTCTCTTGCCCGCTCCATTATTTCATGAAGATTAATGGTGGTCAGCTTACGGTCTTCCATCACCAACTGACCGTTGATGACCGAGTGACTTACATCGTTTCCCCTGGCCGAATAAACGAGGTGAGAGTAAGGGTTATAAAGGGGGGTCAGATGGGGTTTAGCCGTATCCACAAGGATGACATCCGCCTTTTTACCAACTTCCAGAGATCCGGTGATATCTTCTAACCCCAGTGCCTTAGCGCCCTCGATAGTGGCCATTCGCAGAACTGTTACAGCGTCCATGACCGTAGGATCCATTGTATTGATTTTATGGAGTTTGGCTGCCATATCCATCTCTGTAAAGAGATCCAGGTCGTTATTGGAGGCGCACCCATCTGTCCCCAGTCCGACGGTTATGCCATGGGCAAGCAGTTCGGGAACAGGGGCAATGCCGGATGCCAGTTTCATATTGCTCTCCGGATTATGAATGACCTTTACCCTGTGCTCGGCCATGCTTGCAATGTCTGTCTTTTCCAGATGAACACAATGGACGGCAACCAGATGGGGTCCCAGAAGCCCCAGGGAATGCAGATGCTCAACCGGAGTCTTGCCATACTTCTCCTTCACCTCGGAAATCTCATTCAATGTCTCAGCCACGTGAATAATCAGAGGCACTTTATATTTCAATGCAAGCTCATTTGCTGTTTTCAGCAACGAAGGACTGCATGTAAAGAGAGAATGGGGCTCCACAGCAATGGAAACGATTGGGTCGTCCTGCCATTTTTGTATCAATGATTCCGTGTATTCAAGGCCCTTTTCAACCGCTCCATAATTAGGCGAATGAAAATCATAAAGGACCTCCCCCACAAGACAACGCATACCTGCTTCCTTGGCCGCCGTTGCTGCCTCATCCTCAAATAGATACATATCACAAAAGGTGGTTGTGCCGGACATGATCATCTCTGCACAAGCAAGAAGGGTGCCTGTATAGACAAATTCACCATCCATTCTGCTTTCCACCGGGAAAATATAATTATTAAGCCATTCCATAAGAGGAAGATCATCTGCAAGTCCTCTAAAAAGGCTCATGGCAGCGTGGGTATGACCGTTCACGAGACCCGGGAGCACCAGGCCGCCCTTTGCATCGATGACTTTAGACGCCTCAAATGCCTTCTCATCATTTTCACCGATGTGAGAAATGGTATCGCCCTCAATGCATAGAAAACCAGTTTCGAGGATTGAATTTGCAGCGTCCATTGTCAAAATGGTTCCGCTTTTTATTATGATATCAACTTGTTGCATGTCAATGCACCTCACTATTATGGCCTTGTGCAAAAAATCTAACCATTCACACCTTCAGGTCCTTAACAATCCCCTCCCAAAGGCAAGCAAGCTTAGAACCAGCCTTTTTAGCGGTGGCGATAACGTCATCAATGGATGTTTTTTCCATGCAGTCGGGCAAATTCATGTTTGTTATGGCCACAATGGCCATGATATCCATGCCGCAGTGTACGGCCACAATGGCCTCTGAAACCGTGGACATACCCACTGCATCAGCCCCGATCATCTTCAAAAAACGGGTCTCAGCAGGTGTTTCAAGGCTCGGGCCCACAAGCCCGACATATACACCCTGGCGGATTAAGATCCCTGATTCCAACGCCTTTCCCCTAACAAGTTTGATTAGGTCAGGCTTGTATACCTGGGTCATATCCGGGAAGCGAGGCCCAAAGGTGTCGAGATTTGGTCCGATCAACGGGTTGGTTCCTGTCAGGTTGATATGGTCCGTAACTATCATCAGATCACCGGTCTCAAACTGTGGATTCAGACCCCCTGCTGCGCTGGATATTAGTAAGTTTTTAACGCCCAGCATGGCCATAACCCTCATCGGAAAGGTGATCTCTTTTGGTGAGTATCCCTCGTAGATATGAAAACGGCCCTCAAGGGCAATGATTGGTTTACCTGCAAGTTTACCGGCCACCAGCATTCCTTTGTGCCCTTCAACAGTGGACTGTGGGAAATTTGGGATTTTCTCGTAAGGGAGACGGAAATCAATGGTCATACGCTCTGTTACTGACCCTAACCCGGTTCCAGTAATCAGCCCTATCCTGGGTGACTCCGCCATCTTTGAAGCCAGAAAATCGGCAGTCTGCTTCATAGTTTCAATCATGTTAGAGCTCCTTCTTTCATTTTCTTACTTCCCATTATGGCACTTATGATGAAAAGTCAATAAGTCAGTGCTAATGATATGAGTGATAGCACAAATCATATAGTGAAAGTCCGGAGCGATAATTTCTGGCAAACACATATAACCTTTTGAAAAAAAACCTTGAAAAAATAGGCCCTTGCTTTTATTGTGTCCGCTGGCACCACACTATGGCCGAACGGGTAATTACCGTTGGCGTATTGGAAAAGGGGAAATGTTAAACTAACCTAAAAAAAGGAGGAGATCATGAAAAAATTTATCATTATTTTGGCGGGTATTTGTTTTCTTTTGTCAGGAGCATTGACAACAACAGGGGCGGCAGAGGTTGTGGTTGGGGCGGTGACCCCGCTCACCGGGAAACTGGCCGTTTATGGGCAGGGGTTTCAGCAGGCAATGCTCCTTGCGTTGGATGAGGTCAACGCTTCAGGTGGGATTAATGGAAAACCAATGAAGATACTTTTTGAAGACAATACCTCCACATCAAAGGGTTCTGTTTCTGCTATTCAGAAACTCATAACCATCAATAAGTTTCCTGTGATTTTCGGTCCGGCTGCCAGTTCAAACTTTTTGGCAGTCTGCCCTATTGCCCAGCAGAACAAGACAATCCTAATTGGTGCGGAAAGCGCAGCAGATGCCATAAGCAAATGCGGTTCATATGTCTTTCGAGTCTTTCCCTCGGATCTGCTTCAGGGTAAAGGCGTTGCCGAACTTATTAAGTATTTGGGATATAAGGAACTGTTACTTACCTATGTCAATAACGATTGGGGGGTCGGCCTTGCAGATGTTTTCAAGGAGCAATTCCTGAAGGATGGCGGACGGTTACTTGACGAATTTGCGTATGATGAAGGAAAGACAGACTATCGGAGTGAGATTTTAAGAATAAAGAAGGCTTCTCCCAAGGCTGTTGTAAATCTCACATATATAAAAGAAGGCGCAACTATGCTCAAGCAGGCCTATGAAATAAGTTTGAATGTCCAATGGATTATGGGTTCTGCTGCAAAATCTCCCAAATTAGTGGAGCTGGCAGGCCAGGCAGCAGAGGGTATCATCGGAACCTATCCCACATTCTCACAAGATACCCCTCAGTACAAGGTCTACAAAGAGGCATGGGAAAAGAAATACCCTGGCAAAAAGACACCGATCTTTGGTGAGTACAATTACGATATGGTAAAACTGACGGCGAAAGCCCTATGTGATGCAAAATCCATGTCCGTTGACGATATCCGAAGCGCCCTGATAAACGCCAGCAAGGGATTTATTGGGGCCACCGGTGATAAAACCTTTGATGCCAATGGAGATGTTGGTGCGACCTATGGGCGCTGGACGGTAAAGGGGGGAAATATCGAGGATTACAAATAGCTCTGTAATCGGAAAGTTCAAAAAGGGGATCTCCATATCCCCTTTTCCTTGTGCAGCAAAGGATCCTCAATGATCTACTATTTGCAGCTTATTTTGAACGGGATCATCGCAGGCTCAATTTATGCCCTGTTCGCGGTGGGACTCACCATGGTTTATGGCGTTTTCCGGTTTATTAACTTCGCTCATGGAGAACTAATTGCCTGGGGCGCCTACCTTGCTCTGCTATTTACACAAACTCTCTTTTCCCTGCCCATCTACTATGCTGTCCTGCCTGCCCTGGCGCTCACCATTGCCATTGGACTGGCCCAGGAGCGATATGTATATCGCCCCCTGAGGCATGGCAACCGGATTAGCCTTTTGATCGCCTCAATAGGCCTGTCATACCTGCTCAGGAACGCTATTCGGATCATCTGGGGATCGGATCTAATGACATACGGCCTGAAACCTACCAGGGGATTCGCATTTGCGGGGCTGAGCATCACCGGGACTCAGATTTCAATGATGGCAGCGGCAGTTCTGTTCCTGGGCGGACTTTATTTCTTATTCACCAGAACAATGCTTGGAAAATCTCTTAGGGCGGTGGCAGATAACATGGAACTTGCCGTAATAATGGGCATTAACATGAAGCGGGTAAGCCTGACGGTATGGTCTCTGGCCTCTGTTTTTGCAGGGGTTGGGGGAATTTTGCTGGCACTTGATACAAGCCTGGAGCCCTTGATGGGACTGACTAATATGATAAAGGCATTTGCCGCCATGCTGTTGGGTGGAGCTGGAAATGTCTGGGGAGCGCTGCTTGGGGGCCTTTTCATAGGCATTGCTGAAAATGTTGGTGTGGCGTTTGTTTCGCCAGGATATAAAGACTTTATATCCTTTGTCATTATCATCCTGGTACTCCTTTTTCGCCCAAAGGGGCTTTTTGGGATTTTAGGGGGGGTGCGATAGAAAATGGACTACCTGCTTCACATCCTCATAATAGCCTTGATCTATTCTATTTTTGCTATTTCTCTCAACCTGGAGCTTGGGTATACAGGGCTGTATAATTTCGGCCACGTGGCGTTCTTCGGGATAGGGGCCTATACTTCTGCTCTGTTGAGCCTTGCCGGCCTGCCTGTGGCAGTTAGTATGGTCTGCGGGATGGCTGTTGCCGGAGGGGCAGGGGCAGTGCTGGCCATACCTGCATTAAGGCTTTCAGGGGATTACTTTGGCATTGCCACCCTGGTTTTCGCTGAAATGGCCAGACTCTTTTTTCTCAATGAGCGGTGGCTTACAAAAGGCCCAATGGGACTGCCCGGTATCCCTCGTCCAGGCTGGATTGGGGGAGGGGTTGCAGCCCTTCCAATGTTTCTGGTTTTTTGCACCCTATTAACCATTGCAGCATTCTTGATAATCCGCCGCCTCACAACAGCCCCTTTTGGGCGGGCCCTGAAAGTAGTGAGAGAGGACGAGTATGTGGCTCAGGCCCTGGGGAAAAACGTTCTAACACTTAAAATAAAAGCCATAACGGTGGGTTCTGTCCTGGCAGGCCTGGCCGGAGGGCTGTGGGCTCATTACATCACCTATATCAGCCCCGGCGACTTTACACTTACAGAGACGATCCTTGTACTGCTGTGTGTGGTGCTTGGCGGCCGCGGGACGAATTGGGGCCCGGTATTGGGCGCGTTTGTGATCACCTTTTTCGGTGAGTCTGTGCGATTTCTTCCGATCCCCATGGATTTCGGCCGCTTTGTGGCACCACTTCAAGGCATGGTTTATGGAGCGGTCCTCATCCTTATAATGTTAAAGCGGCCCGAGGGACTTCTCCCCGAATATAAAGGGTGATTATGCTAAGGATCGAGAATATAACAAAAAGCTTTGGTGGGCTGACTGCTGTAAACGATGTCACTTTTGAACTTAGTGATACTGGCATAACAGGCCTGATTGGTCCCAATGGAAGCGGAAAGACAACTCTTTTTCACCTGATCACAGGAT
>JAKLQB010000369.1 GCA_022013615.1 Desulfobacterales bacterium
AAGACAATATAACACAAACTATAATTAAACGTCTCGGAAATTCTACAACTTGTTGAAATTATAGATATTTACTGAGGCTTGGTGATCTTGCCTCATCCCGCCATGATAACGCCATATGGCCCAATAGAAGGCGGGAGTCCAGTGATAGTAATTCATGGATGCCCCTGGGAATGACAAGTAACATGATATATTGCTGATCAAGAAAGTCCGAAATAAAAAAGCATTTATAGCTCAATTAGAGCATTAAGTTTTAATTTGGCAGAGACAATTCCCATACAGTTCGGGCCAATGATCCTGAGGCCTCATTTGGCCGCTTCCTTTTTGATTTGTGCCTCAAACTGCTTGCCCTTTGCCCCTATTTCTTTGCCGCCGGCAGAAATAATAATCACGCCGCCAACTCCAGCCTTCACGCACTCTTTAACGACTGAGGGGGTCTTGGCGATGGGAACAGCGACAACAGCCAAATCAACTGGCTCTCCTATTTTCCTAATAGAGGAATAGGCCGGAAGGCCCTGGATGAACTTGTGCCGGGGATTAACCGGAAAGATTTTCCTCTGATACCCCGCTTCTCCCACGTTCTTAACCAGGGAAAACCCGATACTCCCTTCCTTTTCGCTGGCTCCGATAATAGCCATCGACTCGGGTTTGAATATCTTATCCAGGCTATGGATGCTCATATAACCTCTCTCCATGTATTGGTTTTTATTAGGCTACGCTGAACTATCACGGGCCGGGCGCTCCCCCTGTGCCGCCTGCCGCAAGGCTCGCATGATATCTTCCCTTGCGACAATCCCTATAACGTAATCATTCTCGACCACGGGGTAGCTCTTGTGCCCTGTTTCAATCATATGCTGGAGTACCCTTGTAAGGGGTGTTTCCGGATAGACAACGTGCGGTTCTTTCGGCATCACGTTTGAAATCTTTTGAGCCATGATGGCGTCATAGGGAGGAATTTTGCTCTTTTCCGTGAAGGTAAAGGCCTTAAGAAGATCAAGCTTGGTGACCATACCTATGAGCTTACGGTTCTTATCAATCACCGGAAGCCCGTTGAAATCGTGTTCTTCAAAGATGACTTCCACATCTGAAAGTGCAGCGTCTGGTTCGATCGTTACAGGGTCAGGTGTCATGACATCTTTGACTCGATAATAGATAAATTCGTACACGTCAAACCCTCCTTTTTGCTAAAAGGCAATTGAGTGAAGCTTAAACTAAGAATTATGAATATGGCAGTTAATCTTGGATATGCTGATTCCGCCGTGTTAAAATCCTGAGCCGTTGCTTCCATATTATCAACTCTCCTCCTGAAATATCGGGACTCTTTATTGTTGTCCCGCAATTGCTTAAGCCGGGGCTATATTTTTCCCTTCCCCGGTCTCGTTATTGCGATGAATTTCACTTCAGTTTCCAATATCATGAAGTCTTCTCTTTTATGATATTATGTCTGCATGGAATGTGCCACCATATTTTTATCCAGATGATCACCATAAATTCAGCAAGTTAGGCTGATTGCCGCTCGCCAACAATTCCGCCTCACAGCCAAATTTAGAAAAATTATGAAGTATATTTTCGCAAAAGTCCGAAATTAAAGGGTCCTCACAAATAACAGCAAAACATGTTAGCGCGCGGAAAAAAATTGGGGAGAAATTATAAAGGGAAGGCCAAAAGGGGGTCATACCTGGACATAGTGGTTTGTGTTTCGGCTTCGCCAGCAAGTATTGCGGTGTATGCAGTACCGGCAAATCGATCCGACCTTTTTGGCATGATAACCCGGGACCCATGCCGATGATTCCGGAGGCTGATTTGAAGGGCACCATCGGTGATTATCCCCACCAGCTTTCTTCGTTCCATAACCGGGAGGACACGAATGGCTTGTTTCTTCAACAAGTTCATTACATGCATCAAAGAATCGCCCACCTCAACGGTGATTAGTTCGACAGTCGGTTCATTTTAGATCCCATTATGACGAGTTTTGTCTCTGAGCAGAGAATGGGAGAGTATAAATTGTATCGCGCTCAAAACTTGCTCTCCGTTTATTCTTCCAGTCTTTTTTGGAACTCTGAAGACATGACTATCCTGAAAAGCTCATCATTCTCGAATTCAAGATAGTCTTTTAGATCTCTCATGGAATAATTGAGTAGCCTCTTCACTCCCGACAATGAGCCGGCTGGTTTTTGAGCAAAGTGTTGTGCTGTCTTCAATGCAGCTTCCTCAAGATCGCTCAAGGCTACAACCTTATCCACAATACCAAGCCTTAGGGCTTCCTGTGCAGTGATCTCTTGTTCAGAGAGCAGGGCCTTATACGCTCTGCCAAGGCCTATCATTTTATTAAGAAAAAATGCACTGCCCCCTTTTGGAGCTAAGCCCAGATCGAGGTGAAAATTCTTGAAAACAGTATTGTCTGATACAATTCTGTAATCGCAGGCAAGGCTCACATTCAAAGACAGGGAAATAGATTTTCGGGTGTCGGCATGAATAACGATTTTGTTCAGTTCCATAATTCTCAATATGAACTGGTCAACGGCATTGTACATCCGCCGGATCGTACCCTCATCCAAACCGGTCTCCAATACTCGACGATGAAATTGAACAATTTCTTTGAACGAAGTCTCCTGCGGAGAACCGAAAATCACAAGCACTTTGATAGAATTATTTTCCGAGACCAGGTTAAGATAATTTAATATCGTGGACATAGCTCTCAGATCGGTTGTTCGAAGGAGAAGGTTCTTTTTGAACCTGAAAATAATGATATCTTCCATCCTTTTTGCGGAAAAAACATCATAATCCCGATCAAGGTCTATGTCGTTTTCCATTTTGATTTTTCCTTTCATCCAACAACCCAGCTCGCTGGCTGTCTCAACTGCTCTCCATATGCTTCCTTCTTTTTCTACACTATCTTAGCATAATCCTGGCATCTACTATCCAGTACCCTTTTCCTCGCGGCATCACCTTCACTGGATTGAAGTCAAGCTCGGCAATCTGTGGTATATCTTCAACTAATGCTGAGAGCCTGAGCAGAAGATCCTCCAGAGATTCAGTGTCACTGGGTGGTGCGCCCCTGAATCCCTCAAACAGCTTTGTCATCTTGATGGACTTCACCAACTCTCTGGCATCCGAATCAGTAAGCGGGTGTAACCTGACGGCCACATCCTTCATCAATTCGGCATACACTCCCCCCATGCCAAACATGATGAGAGGCCCAAAGGACGGGTCCAGCGTTACTCCGACGATCGCCTCTATCCCTTCCTTTACCATGTGCTGCACAGTAACACCCTCCATCTCATCTTGACGATTAATCTCGGTAAGCCTGAACTTAATATCGTTGAAGGCTCTCTTTACCTCTATTTCTGATTCAAGGGCGAGCTTGACCCCGCCGACATCAGTCTTGTGCACAATGGTGGACGAGCTCAGCTTGACTGCAACGGGAAAGCCCACCCTCGAGGCTGCGGTAGTTGCATCGTCTGCGGTTTTTGCCATCAGCGTCTCGGCAAAGTGTATGCCATAGCAACTAAGCAGATTGGTTATCTCTTTCGGTGAAAGCCAGAGCGGCCTATCGGTGCTCCGTGTCATTGCTCTTTCAATGAGCTTCCGTGCTCTTTCCCGCTTGATCCCTCGAATTTTAGGAATGGTCCCCTTCGGCTTC
>JAKLQB010000370.1 GCA_022013615.1 Desulfobacterales bacterium
AAAGAGAGGCCGTGGAGGGCGTATATACGATCATAATAAAGGGTTTCGATGCTGGCGATTTTGAGGAGAGGTTCCATGGTTCATTCGTCTCCCAAATAGGCCCTGATGACCTGCGGCGTACGCCGGACCTCTTCGGGACTACCTTGAGCGATTTTCAGGCCATAATCGAGGGCTATCATGCGGTCGGCCAGTTTAGATGCGATCCTGAGGTCATGTTCTACGAGGACGACAGCGGTATTGTATCTGCCGCGGATTTCGGTAATGCGGTAGGCCGTCTCATCCTTTTCCTCTGAGGTCAGCCCGGCAATGGGCTCGTCTAAGAGGAGTAATTGTGGTTCCATGGCAAGGGCCCGGCCCATCTCAACACGTTTTTGAACCCCGTAAGGGCAGTCCGACACCCTGGCCTGCCTGTGGGCCTGAAGGTCCAGGAAATCAATAATTTCCTCTACCATCTCCCTGTGTCGCAGTTCCTCTGTCCGCAACCGGAGGAAGGCATGGAAGGGATTTTTCCGGAACTTGATATGCCTTCCTAAAAGAAGGTTATCCAGGACCGTCATATGGAGGAAAAGGCGCAGATTTTGAAATGTCCGGGCTATACCCCTTTGGGCCACGGAATCTGGGGAGAGCCCCAGGAGATCCTTCCCCTTAAAGAGAACTTCTCCGCGATCCGGTCGGTACACACCGGAGATACAGTTGAAAAGGGTTGTTTTGCCGGACCCGTTGGGCCCGATTACAGCCAGAATCTCTTCATGTTCTACTTCGATATCAATGCCTGCCAGGGCCTGGATGCCACCAAAGCTAATGGATACCCCGTCAATCTCCAGAAGAGCCATGTTCTTTCGTTTTATGATTTCTCAGTAACTGTTTAGGTTAACCACTAAGGCACCAATACACAAAGGTTGGCGGTGAGTTTTGCCCCTCGTCTTAAACGGAAATGTTTTTGGGATGGGCTGAGTCCCGCTGTAACCGGCACTCAACCCATCAAATGAGGGATCCCACACCTGTGTTCCCCCATCGCGATGTTAAATTTAGAAGAGAGGCTTGAAGATGGTAAACGGATTAAGAGGCACATGATTGCCTTTTTGTGCCTGGCCTATCCGTGAGGCGTTTACCCCGTGTCTGCGATCGGGTCCATAGGTCACGGGTGCGGCAATGCCTTCCGGTCTCCAGTTCTTGATCTTTTCCATACCCTTGATCATAGATTCTGTCGTCAGATTAGGGCCAGCATTTTTGAGACCTTCAATAAGGTGCATCATGGATATAGAGCCAAACAGGGCGAGGTACTCCATGCCGGCAATTTTAGGGTTATACTTTTTCAGGATTTCCACGACCTTGTCGGCCTCGGGCTCAGCACCCGGGACTCCAGAATTTCCCGGGAGTGCAATATAGGCTCCTTCCCACACTTCTCCGGCTATCTTGTACATAATGGGGTCCCCAAGGGGAAACGTGACCAGGACTTTGGGACGGTATCCAATCTTGGCCATTTCTTTGACAATGAGAGCACCGTGTGTCATGGTGGAGTAAACAATGACCGCGTCCGCGCCCGTTTCCTTGAGATTGAGTGCATGGGTACTCAGAGCCCTCTCGGTCACCCCGTAAGGAACGCTACCCACCAATTTGGCCTTGCCCGGCATAGCGTCCAGACCTTTCTTTACGCCTACCAGGCCCATCTTGCCGAAATCGTCATTTTGTAAGAACACGGCGATCTTTTTGCATCCCAGATCCTTTATTGCGTATTTTGCCAGATACTCGGCTTCATCCTCGTAATCGGTATAAGCAACAAAGATATAACGCAGTTTGTCCTTGGGAGTCCTTGCCCAGATCCTGACATCCCCATATGGCGTGATTGAGACCAACTTATTTTCCGGGAAGAAGTCCTTGGTTGCATTGAGCACGGCAGTTCCAAGAAGGCCACAGACCGCAAAAATCTCGCCCTTCATCTCTTGAAGGTTTGTGAGCGCCCTGGTCGGGTTATAGCCGTCGTCCTTCAGGATGACCTTGATTTTCCGGCCATGGACTCCTCCCTGATCATTGATGTAATCGGCCCATGCCGTTCCGCCAAGTGCCGTGACCCCCCACAGGGCTGCCGGTCCGGAAAGGGGCGTGGTCCAGCCCACCACCACCTCTGTGTCTGTGACCCCCGGGACATTTTGGGCTCCAGCAATAGATGGTACGGTTAGGATAAAAACAAGCAGGATTCCAAGCCACAATAAATTTTTCCTCATAGTAACCTCCTTTTACTAAATGTTAAAGTTGGGTAAAGGGCCTTTCCGAGCCCAAGGGCCGCGGTTTAAAGTTTCTTTAGTTCTTAAAGTTTGAGGGCTATCTGGTTAGACAAAAGCTTTATATACAAAGGAGCCTTGTGGCTCACGGAATATCTCAGTTACGTCTAATGACTTGGGGGGCTCTTTTTTCTCCCGCACTCAGATCCAATCGGATACAGGCAAATCCAGTTACTTTTTGGATGAGACGTGTCCTCGGAACAGGATATGAGAGTGAGTATATTCATTGTTGATTAACAGGTCAATAAGTTTTTTGCCGAAAACGGTTAAAATACCTCTCCTTCGACATTATAAACGCCAGGACTGCACAGGATATACAAAAAATCCTGTTAATCCTGTCAAGGGAACCCTACGCCAGAATAGACTTCGATATGATCTCCTTCATGATCTCCTGGGTCCCGCCGCCAATGGAAAGGATCCGGTTGTCCCTATAGAGTCTTTCAACAAGATATTCCCGCATGTAACCGAATCCGCCATGTATCTGGACAGCGTCGTATGTGGCCTTGTCACTGACATCGCACGCAAAATTTTTGGCCATGGAGATCTCCTTGATCTGATCCATTCCAGCATCAATTTTGGCCGCAACCCTATAGACAAATTCGCGGCTTGCCTCCACCAGGGTGGCCATATCCGCCAGCTTGTGCCGGGTGACCTGAAAACCCGTGAGGGGCCGGCCAAATGCCTCCCGCTCTCGGGCATATTTCAAGGATTCCTCTAAAGCCATCTGTGCGGTCATATTGGCCATGACTGAGAGCTGCAACCTTTCATTCTGAAAGTTCTGCATGATGCCGTAAAAGCCCTGCCCTTCTTCACCGAGAAGGTTGGCAACAGGCACGTTGCATTCATCAAAAAAAATCTGGGCCGTATCTGACGCCCACCATCCCATTTTTTTCAGTTTTTCTGATACGGAATACCCGGACGTATCCGACTCTATCACTATAAAGCTGAGACCGCGATGCCCCTCTCCACCCGTTCTGACAGCACAGCTCAACTGATTCGCCCTTGCACCGCTGGTAATAAACATCTTGCTCCCGTTAACCACGTAATGGTCATTCTGGCGAACTGCTTTTGTACGGATATTGGCCACATCTGAGCCGGCATTGGGCTCGGTAACTCCTAAGGCAGAGATTTTTTCACCTTCCAGGACAGGCGGGACAAAGCGTGATTTCTGCTCTTCTGTGCCCAGGGACAAAATGGGTGGAATACTTATATCCAGTGAACCAAGCCCTGCTGCCACGCCGCCGGAACCGCATCGCATCAATTCCTCGCTGGCAGCTATCTTGACAAAGATATCTCCCCCTGAACCTCCATATACTTCCGGATAGCCGATGCCCAATATACCTTCATCCCCGGCCTTCCGATACAGTTCTATGGGAAATTCGCCCTGCTCCTCCCACACATCCACAAAGGGTTTGATTTCACGCTCTACAAACTTCTTTACGGTCTGGCGCACCATATTGTGGGTTTCGCCAAAATATTCCTGAAAGTCACTCATGATACTTCCGCCCACTCCCTCCGGTCGTTCGAGCCCACGGAGATCACAGAGAAAGATTTAAGGACTCTGAGTACTCCGTGGTCTCAGTGAGAGGCAAAAAAGTTTTTCTTTACAACGGAAACAGTTGTTCAATACGCTGGGCTAACATTATGTCACCACTGGCCTTGAGTTGGCCGCTCATGAATGCCCCCATACCGTTTACCTCCTTGTTCACCATGCCGAGCCATGTTTCACCGGACATGGTCAAGGTTACGGTCGGTGAGTCATGTGTGCCTTCCTGGACCTGACAGGCCCCGTCCTTGACAATAACGCTCCAGTTTCCCTCACCATCTCCGGTGATTTCAAACTGGAATACCGCGTCCATTCCCTGGGCGGCACTGGGGTTGAAGACCTCGGGCATCTTGCCGAATACTTCTTTCACATCTGTAAAAGCCATTTTCTTTCCTCCTTTTTTTGTTATTTTCTTTTGGGGCGGAATGACCACCGCCTCCCCTTGTGCAACGGTTTCTCCCCGCTGGTTTGTCCATGTAAGCGCCATACGCGCCCATCTTTTTTCCTCAATTTTTTCTAATGCTTTAGCCTTGGCAGTAATTGTATCACCGAAAAAGGTCGGGGCCTTGAATCGACAGGAAATTTCCACGGCCACGGTCCCTAAACCGGGCAATTTTGTACCCAAAACCGGGGCGATCAGGCTCTGAGCAAGGGCCCCGTGAGCGATCCGGGTTTTAAAAGGCGTTTGTTTGGCAAACTCCTCGTTCACATGCATGGGGTTGAAATCACCGCTTATACCGGCGAAGAGATAAACATCTGTCTCGGTGATGGTCTTTGTGAAACTGGCCTCTTCGCCGATTTGTAACTCATCGTAGCTTTTGCCTAATTCAAAGTCCATAAGATCTCCCACTCATATACAATTCACCATAGTTCAGGTATGTTAGACAGGATAAACA